>CAMPIL010000036.1 GCA_946886375.1 uncultured Phycisphaerales bacterium | reverse complement strand
CGTTACGGCCGATACGCCGCTGGCCCGCAACTCGTCAACGAAGTTCGACCAAGGCCGCAACTTCGCAAACAAATTGTGGAACGCGACGCGTTTTGCGCTGTCGAATCTCAATCCATTGCCGGCCGATGAAGCCCAGGGATTGCAATCCCTGGGCGTCGAGAATCTCGCGCTGGTTGACAGATGGATCATTGCGCGGCTGCATCGCACGCTGCACGCGGTGGAAGACGCAATTGCCGACTACCAGTTCAATGCGTACGCCGATGCGATGTACGACCTGGTTTGGCGCGATTTCTGCGACTGGTATCTCGAAGCGATCAAGCCGACGGTGAAATCAAGTTCCGCGCAGCAGCAGGTGCTGCGAACAATGCTGAACGCGATCGTGCGGATGCTGCATCCGATCATGCCGTTCGTCACCGAAACACTGTGGCCATCGATCAATTCCAGCGGCGTTGCGGGCCTGGAAGGCATCAAACTCCCTTCAAACGATCTGCTTGCCACCGCCGCCTGGCCCGACATCAAGTGCAGCGTGGAAGACAAGGCGGCGGTCGCGACGTTTGAGCGAGTGCAGACGCTGGTGGAATCAATCCGTTCGATCAAGACCGAGCGCAACGTCCAGAAGAAGCGTGCAACGCTCTCTGCGCCGCGCGAGGTCATCGACCTGATCGCTTCGGCAGGCGGGGTGGTGGAAGCGCTTGCGGGTTTGGAACCGGTGCAGCCGACCTCCGCCTCACGGCCGGCTTCGTCGATTCCACTGGCCTTTGAAGGCCACGAACTGCTGCTGGGTGGGTTGGTGGACGAGGTGGATGTGGGAACCGAACGTGCGCGGCTGGCGAAGGTCATCGAAGAAAAGGAAAAGGCAATCGCCGGCTACCGCAGCCGTTTGGACAATGCCGGGTATGTGAGCAAGGCCCCGCCCGCCAAGGTTCAGGAAACGCGGGCGCTGCTGACCCAGGCTGAAAATGAACTTGCCGCGGCACGCAAGGCACTACAATCACTCGGTTGAGAGATCGAATTTCCGTGGCCGACAACGGCCGCCGTCTTGGAATCAAGGAACTGCTCGTGCGAACGGCCATTCATCTGTTGCTGGCAGGATTGGTGGCGGCGTCGGCTGGCTGCGCCAATCGCAACGATGCGTCGCGCGAGCCGTCGCTGGGCTTGAGCCACGAGCGGGCCGTGGACTCCATCGAGGCCGCCAAGTATCTGCGCAGCGCCACCGACGCCGAACTGGTCACCACGCGCACCCCGTGGCGGTTCGGCGAATACGACGGCCAAGTCATCAGCACGCCCAATTACCGGGTGTACACCACGATCCAGAACGAGCGCATTCTCGAGCGGCTGCCGCTGTTCTATGAACGCGCGCTGGACCATTACACCAAGGCGATCATCCGCCTGCCCAAGCCGACCATGCCGCTGGAGACTTTCCTGTTCCAAACCCGCACGCAGTGGCAGGCCAAGACAACGGAAATGCTGCCAGACCAGGCCCGCATGTTCTCAAACCTCGGCCGAGGCGGCTTCACGACCAAGGGCACATCGGTGCTGTACTACATCGATCGCTACGGCTACACGCGCGATACCTTTGCCATTGCCGCTCACGAAGGCTGGCACCAGTACACGCAGCAGGTGTTCAAGCAGCAGCTGCCCATCTGGCTGGAAGAGGGCGTGGCGACGTACATGGAGGGCTATCGCACCAACCGCGATGGCGCACCGGAGTTCATGCCCGCGGAAAACCGCGAGCGCCGGGACGCTTTGCGAGAAGCGGTGCGCAACGGCGAGTTGATCTCGCTGGATGATCTGCTGACGCGCACGCCGCAGTCGTTTCTCAACAACAGCAAGGAATCGCTGCTGACCTATTACTCTCAGGCGTGGGCGCTCACGCGATTTCTCGCCGAGGGTGAGAGTGGCCGTTACCGCGACGCGCTGTCCACCGTGCTCATCGATGCAGCCGATGGCCGGCTCATCGGACGCATGATGGCTTCCACCACCACCGCCAGCGCACGCCGCTACGGCGGCGCGGCCAACCGCGTGGGACCGGCGGTCGTGCAGGAGTATTTCAATCGCGACATGGTGGAGTTTGAACAGCAGTATCTTGCGTTCATCAATCACCTGGTGCAGCGTCCGCCTGAACCGCCGCGCGATGGCCGCGAGCGTTGACCCGGGCGACCGCAGAGACCCCGCCATGCTCATCGGCATCTTGTCGGATTCGCACGGCCGGGTCGAGACGACCCGTGCCGCGGTGGCCGCACTGCGAGAGCGCGGCGCCGAGATGCTGCCGCACCTTGGCGACATCGGCGATGATGCGGTCATCGACGAATTGATCGGACACAACGCGCGAATCGTGTTCGGCAACTGCGATTGGGACATCGCGGGTTTGACGCATTACGCAGGTGTCGTTGGGGTCAAGGTCGAACATCCCATGGGAATCGTGACAGCAGACGGCCGCCGCATCGCCTTCACACATGGCCACCTGCCGCAGTTCATGCAACAGGCGATGGATCAGGGCGTGGACTATCTGTTTCACGGCCACACGCACGAACTTCGGGATGAGCGAGTGAAGGGCGTCCGAATCATCAACCCCGGCGCGCTGTGCCGGGCCACGCGGTATACTGCCGCTGTGCTCGATCCGGCCGTAGACCGGCTGACGATCGTGGAAATCGCCCGGACCTGACGCTTTCATTGTTAATAATGCACCCATCGAACGATCCATCGCCTGCGCCGGGATTCGGGGCCTCACCGGATTGCTGCCCATCCGAGTTCTGCCTGGATCACGTGGCGGTTCGCATTGCTGCTGAGGGCGACCAGCAAGCACTGCGAGAGTTGTTCCAGGAGAGCATCATCGAGGGGTTGGTGGGCGACAACGATACCGGCGCGGACATCGACAATCTGCGCGAGGGATATTTTGAAGATGGCGGGCAAAGCGCGTTCTGGGTTGCCGAGTATTCTGCGCTCGTGGTCGGGATGATCGGCGTGCAGAAGATCGCGGACAACTCAGCGGAAGTCCGCCGCCTGCGCGTGCGGAACGCCTATCGCCGACGGGGGCTTGGCGCCGTGCTGATGGAAAGAGCGTTGAGTTTCTGCCAGCGACAGGGGTATTTGAAAGTCGTGCTGGACGTGCGCATCGAGCGCGGTCCCGCCATCGCGCTGTTTCAGAAGTTCGGCTTCAAGCACGGCCGCACGCGCGAAATCGGCGGACGGAAACTGCTGGATTTCTACATCGACCTGTACAGCGATCCGCGCGGCTGACCGCCGCATGCGGTTTGGAACACGCTGCTCCAATCGCGCGTGTGATCCAACCGCGCGCCAAACCATTATGCGGCAATTCATCGTGCGGCAAATTGTCACGTCGGCGATTGCTATTTACCTTTTTGGGTAAAAAGGAAACCTGTCGTTGAGTGCGGCCCCTTAAGGAGGTGCAGGGCTTGCGGGATTGATGAGAGCCGCGGTTTCAGCGAAGCAGTGACGGCGCGCAGCCATCGCACCGCCGACACGGAACCGCAGTGTGATGTGATCTGACTCCGATGACCGATGTCGTCAGCCAATCGTCCGCAGCACAGCGCGCACCGGACTGGCATCGAAACCTTCGAGTTTCAGCGGCAGGGCGATCAATTCGTACACGCCTTCCGGTACGGCCTTCAGCACCAAACCTTCGAGTATCGCCATGTCGTTGGCGCGAAATCGGTCGTGCGCGGGCAGGTCTTTGGATTCAAACAGATCAACGCTCGGCGTGTCGATGCCGATCAGCCGCACCCCCGCCGCGTGCATTTGGTCCACCAGTGTCGGTTCCAGCGCTGCGAAATCACTGTTCCAATTGTGCGGATCAGGGTAAGTTCCAGTCGCGATCAGAATGCGCGGAGCCTTGATCTTTGATCTGAGATCTGAAATCTCAAGTCCCAAATCCGCAATCTTCACCCGCGCGCCACCCGGCACGTTCGCGCGGACGACCTGACACGGGCCGAGATACAGGTCCAGTGATCGACTCTCAATGGAATCGCCTTCTCTTGCGTAGTGATTGGGTCCGTCAGCGTGCGCTCCCAGATGCACTGTCGCGTGCAATGTGGACAGCGTGATGTTGTCGCCTCGCTGCATGTCGCACAGCACTTGGCGCGACAATGGCGTATCGCCGGGCCAGACAGCCAGCGAAGGCGAAAGGGTCGGCGTGATGTCGTAGACCATCGCACGAGGCATAAGGCATGAAGCGCTCATCACGAGTGCCAAGTGCCTTGCGCCTGATCGCGTCACATCCTGTGCCGGATCGCCCACAGGTCTGCAAATACCGGTTGAAAGAGCGTTTTCTTGAGGAATTCAACGCCCGGCGAGCCGCCCGTGCCGTGCTTGGCGCCGATCGTGCGCTCCACCACCTTCACGTGCCTGTAGCGCCACTCCTGCAAGCCTTCATCGAAGTCGGTCATCAACTCGAAGAGAATCGCAAGGTCCGGGCGTGTCTTGTACAGCGTCAGTATGCCCTCCTGCACTTGCGCGTTCGGCTCGTTGGCGAGCGTCACATCGCGGCGGCGAATGTCCGAGGGAATCTCCACGCCCTGCGCTTCGAGAAAATCATAAAAGTGGTCGACGACACTGCGTTCGTTCATTCGCCCAGTGATGGTCTCATGTCCGGCCTCGCCAGTCTTGAAAAACTGCCGCACCACAACCGGGCGCTTGAAGCCGAGCATGAATTCCAGTTCGCGGAACTGAAACGACTGAAATCCCGATGACGTTTCCAGCCGATCTCGGAAACTGGTGAATGACATCGGCGTCATTGTTTCCAGAATGTCCAACTGACCCACCAGGGTCTTCATGATCGTCCGGCAGCGGTGCAGCGTGTGGATCGCGCCGTAGAGATCATTGCTGGAGAAATCCCTCTTCACTTTCTCCAGTTCGTGCATGAGCAATTTGAACCAGAGTTCATAGGTCTGGTGAATGATGATGAAGAGCATCTCATCGTGTTCAGCCGGCGAAGAGCGCGGCTGCTGGAGGCGCAACAACTCCGGCAACTTGAGGTAGGTGGAATAGGTCAGGCCGGTGGTGACGGTTGGGGCATTCATGAGCGTCACAAGTCTAGGCGAAAATCAGCAGCCCGACCGCGATGGCCAGCAGCACGAGGAAGGCGAAGACGATGGCGCGCAGCGCGTTCGCCTGCGCCCTGGCCCGCCGCTGCGCCTGGGCGTATGGGATAGTTGAGAAACTGATCATGTTGTACAGGGGCATGAACCATTTTGGAAAGACATGATGCAGCGCGTGTTCGATTTTCTTCTTCATGCGAAAGAGCGCAGAGGCGGTCTTGTCGCGCATTTCTATGAAATTGTGCAGCGCCATCTCCGCAATCGCGTCGGTGTTGGGCTTGCGCTCGCTGGCAAACGCCTCGAACGTCCTCGGCCAGCTCGGCGTGCCGCTGTGTGCTGTTCGAATCATCGCGGCGAGCGCACTGCAATCTTCGAACGCGCAGTTCATCCCCTGGCCATAAAACGGCACGATGGCATGGGCCGCGTCGCCAATGAGCGCCGCCTTGCCGCCATGATGCCACGGCCAGCAGTGGATTGTGACCAGCGAACTGGTGGGATTGCGCTTGTAATCATCAACCAGCGTGGGCATGAGCGGCACAGCGTCGGGGAAATGCTCGTTGAAATACGCGCGAATCTGGTCGTCGGTTTTCAACGACTCAAATCCATGAGGACCAGTGAATGGCCAGAAGCACGTGCAGGTGAAGGAGCCGTCCAGATTCGGCAGCGCGATCATCATGGAACCGCCACGCGGCCAGATGTGCAGCGCGTTCTGCTGCATGGCAAATCCCCCGCCCGCCGCGGGCGGAATCATCAGTTCCTTGTAGCCGTACTCGAGGTAATCCTGGCGGTATTCGAAGCGATCCATGTTCAACATCATCTGCAGCCGCACCGCCGAAAATGCGCCATCCGCGCCGATGATCAAATCGGTTTCGGCCGTGACCAGCTTGTTTGACCTGGTCGCCAGAAAGGTGATTGCGGGTTTCTTGAAGTCGATGTTCGTGCAGCGATGATCGAAGTTGAACTTGACGTTGGGATAGCGTGATGCTGCGTTGATGAGCAGAAGGCTCAATTCGCCGCGTGAGACTGAATTGATGCGATCATTGGGATTATCGCTGTAGGCCTGATACGCAAGCGATCCATCGCGAGCATGAATCATGCGCCCGGGCATGGGGATGACGCGCTTGAGCACTTCATCGGCAAGACCGACCTGGCGCAGCGCGTGCAGGCCTCGCTCGGAAAGCGCCAGGTTGATCGACCGCCCGCCGGTGAACCCGCCGAAGCGCGGGTCGGGCAGTTTCTCGTACACGGTCACGTCGTAGCCGTCTCGCCCCAGATAGCAGGCCATGAGCGAACCGGCCAGACCCGCGCCGACAATAGCGATGCGCTCAGCCATGCGGCCCCCGTTGTTGGCCGAGGTGACACTCGCGGCGCAGAGCCAAGAGCGTATTCGACGTCCACTCCAACGACGCACTCAATGATCTGCGGATCCTCTTCATTTGCGGTGAATTAATTCGCCTGATTCAATACCCGCGCAAACCGCCATGCCTCGTGATATGTGTTGTACAGAGGCGTTGGCGCGATGCGGATCACGTTCGGTTCGCGGAAGTCGCACACCGTGCCGGCCTGTTCCAAGGCTTTGAATCGCTCGCGCGGGTGATCCTTCACCAGTATCGACAACTGGCAGCCGTGCTCCTGCGGGTTGGCGGGAGTAATGACCTCCGCCCACGAGGCGGACTGCTCTTCCAACAGATATCGCAAGTATCCGGTCAACTTCAGCGACTTGGCGCGCAGGGCGTCCATACCAGCCTCATCAAACAGTTGCAGCGAGGCTTTGAGCGGCGCCATTGAAAGAATCGGCGGGTTGCTCACCTGCCAGCCGTCGGCTCCCGCGCGCGGCACAAACTGCGGGATCAAGTGCATCTTGAACCGCGTGACAGGATCGTTGCCCCACCAGCCGGCATATCGCGGCAGGTCGAGGTTCTTGCCGTGCCGCTCATGGACGAAGCAGCCCGCCACGGCGCCCGGGCCGGAGTTGAGGTACTTGTACGAACACCACACCGCGAAATCGACATTCCAATCGTGCAGGCGCATCGCAAGGTTGCCGGCCGCGTGGGCCAGGTCCCACCCGACGGTGCAGCCCTGCTTGTGCGCCGCTTCGGTGATGCGCGCAATCTCAAATGCCTGTCCAGTCAGGAAATTCACTCCTCCCATCATCACCAGCGCGATGGAACTTCCTTCGCGTTCCAACAACGCTTCTATGTCACCAGTGCGAATCGTGTGCTCGCCGCTGCGCGGCTTCACGGCCAGCAGCGCCTTCGCCGGATCAAGGCCGCGCGTGCGCAGGTGCGAGGTGACGGCATACAAGTCAGATGGAAACGCGGGCTCTTCGATCAGAATCTTGAAGCGAGTCTGGGTCGGCTGGAAGAAGCTCACCATCATCAGATGCAGATTGACCGTCAGACTGTTCATCATCACCACTTCACCGGGAAGCGCGCCCACGAGCCTGGCTCCAGCTTCGCGAAAGATTTCGTGGTATGAAAACCATGGCGTCTTCCCCTTGAAGTGCGCTTCCACCGCAAGCCGGGCCCAATCATCCAGTTCCTGGTTGACAATCTCGCGCGCGGTCTTGGGCTGCAGGCCAAGCGAGTTGCCGGCGAAATACATCACCGGTTCGCCGTTGGCTTGGCGCGGAATGTGAAATTGATCTCGAAACCGCCGCAGCGGATCACTTGCATCCATGCGCAGCGCGAACGCTTCGTCGGGCTTGAATTCAGATTCCGCAGGAGTACGTGTTGTGACGGCGCGGCTCATGTGTTTGTCGCGGCGGAAGCCTTCGTTGGCGGCTGCTGTGCGGGCATGAAACGCGATTCATCCAAACCCAGGAACTCCAGGGCTGTGCCCGCCAGCATCCGCTGTTTGGTCGCGGCTGGCAAGTCGCACATCGATTCAATCAGGCTGCCGGGAGTGGTCTCGCCCAACGGAAACGGATAGTCCGAGCCCAGCGCAATTCGCTCGGCCCCGATCTGCTTGATCAGCAGCCGCATTGCCTCGGGATCATGCACGAGCGAGTCGACATAGAACTTGCCGAGGTATTCGCGCGGATTGACATCGTTGTCGGCGGCGCACAGATCAGGCCGGGCGAGAAATCCGTGCTCGACTCTCCCGACTGTGAACGGAAACGCCCCGCCGCCATGTGCGAAACCAATCCGTAACTTGGGCAGTCGCTCCAGCACGCCGCCAAATATAACCGAGCAGATCGCCAGTGCCGTTTCCGCTGGCATGCCGACCAGCCACGGCATCCAGTATTTCTGCATGCGGTCCTGGCCAAACATATCCCAAGGATGAACGAAGACCGCTGCGCCCAAGTCAGCAGCGGCTTCGAAAATTGGAAAGAACAATGGATTGTCGAGATTTTGCCCCTGGATGTTCGAGCCGATCTCAATGCCGCACAGCCCCAGTTCGTTCACACACCGCTCCAATTCCTGAATCGCCAGGCGCGGCAATTGCATGGGCACGGTTCCCAGCCCGACAAACCGCTGCGGAAAATCACGGCACACGCCCGCGATGTGATCGTTGAGCATCATCGACAGGTCCAACGCATCGCCCGGTCGCGCCCAGTAACTGAACATCACCGGCACCGTGGAAAGCGTCTGCACATGGACGCCATGCTGATCGCACTCCTCAATGCGGCGCTTGGGGTCCCAGCTGTTGGATTCGATCTCGCGGAACGCGTGATCGTCGATCATCATGCGGGCGCAGCGCGGTTTGTAGTGCTGCAGGCGGACCCACCCGCCGTATCCATACCGCTCGCGCAGGTCCGGCCAGTTTTCGGGCAGGATATGGGTATGCAGGTCAATTTTGAGGGGATGTGAAAGAGAGCCACACACGATCAGGACAGTGTAGCGGGTCCGCCCAGCACGGTCACGATTTCCCACGCGCGTTCCCCCGCGACGAACCAGCGCGGCCGTTGGCTGCGGGTGCGCGTGAAAGGACGCGTTCAGACCGCCGGCGATTCCTGACGAGTGCCCATCGCTGCGCCGCACTCCGGACAGCGTTCGCGCGGGCCGGCGCGCAGGTCGTAGCCGCACGCTGGACAGCAACCGCACCGAACTCGAGAACGAACGACGATCTGCCGCAGGAAAACGATCGCCAGCCATGCGACCACGCCAAAGATCAACGTATTGCCCGTGAATCCAACCCACAGCGGTTTCAGCGGAAAGATATCAGAGTCGAACTCGCCGGCGGCTAATCGCGTTTGTCCAATGCCGTGAACAATCTGCGACTGAAGTCCCTGCCCCGTCATGCGAAGTTCACCTTCCATGGCGCGCAGTGGCCAACCCGCCTGAAACACCCGGCAACGAAAAAATTCCTGTTCGCTTCCACCCAGAATCGGTTGCGCCGAGGAGTTGGCCCAGACGTTGCGCCACCCAATTCCCCTCGCCTCGCTCTGCCAATACTCGCCGTCGCTGTATTCGTGAGCGAACCTTTGATAAATGATCGAATCCTCGGCGGGAACGAGCGTTCCGTGATGAACCACTGAAGCCCACGAACCGCGCGATGTCACCAGTGTGATCACGGCGACGATCGCAAGGTTGATGATCGCTCCGCCGATGACAAGCACTGCGATGAACTGCCAAATTCGGCGCATCATCGGATTCATGTCGCGAGCGGCCGGATCATGCGACACTGAATCGCACTGAAATCGCCGCAACGGTGAAAGTGGGCCGTACTGGATTCGAACCAGTGACCTCTTGCGTGTCATGCAAGCGCGCTAGCCAACTGCGCCAACGGCCCGTGCGTGCGCCCGAGTTCGCTCCTTGCACATCCATGTGAGCCGGGCTTCATGCGGGCTGGATTGTACACCCCTGTGTTCCGCCCTTCAAATTCCATCCGGCATGCGGGCCACCCCAAAGCATGAACATGAAACAGAAAGCGCAAAACACGAATCCCCAGCCACTCGTGGAGGGTTGGTGCGTGAACGCATCACTCGGTTGGCGTATCGCGCTGAATGCGAATCTGCTCGATGGGAACCAGCCGCCCCTTCGGCGAGTCCATGCCCGGACAGGGCGTGCGGCGCTTCACCGTTTCCCAGTGCCGCTGCGTCTTCAGGTTCTCCGGCCAGAACGGCCAGGTGCGGCATTGCGCCGGGCGGTCCTCGTACACCGAACACACTGCCTTGCCGGGAATCGATGTGCGGTCCAGGAAAACGCAATCGAAGCCTTGCTCGGTTTCAACTTCGTTCAGCGACCAACCCGAACCGATCCGGCGGGCGTAGCGTTTGCGGAACGCTGCCTCGTTGAGACCGAATCGAGTGGCCAGCGCTTGGGCTTCGTGTGCCGTGAACCACACTGCGCCAGGCGGGCCCGTGCAGCAATTGCCGCATTGGGTGCAGCCGAACCGCAGGCCTTCGGCGTACCACTCAGGTTTGTGGCCCGGCGTGTGGCTCACAGGCGATGCATCAACTCTTTTCTTTTTTCGGCGCTTCGGCCCACGGTTCAATCGTAACCAGATGCACCTGCGGGTCACGCCGGCTTGGACGAAGGTCGGCGAGTTCATCCGGCCGCTCATCAAACGCCACGCGATCGATTGTGAAAATCTCGCCGAACTGCCAATTCGGCCTGGAATCCAGAGCGGCGTGGATCAACTCCTCCATCTGGTTGAGCGACCCGGCCGTCGCCCAGATCGAGGCATAGCCCCCGGAACCGTTGGAGCCGTTGCCGGCCGCGCCCGATTTATCCTTGGGGCCGCCGTCGACGATGACGACTGCGTGCCACAGCGTTGATCCAAGATCGCGTCCGCCTTCATCGATGTTCGATTCGGGATCGATGTTCAGTTCCAGTTGCCACTCGTGCCGCAGGTCCAGCAGCAATTCATCCACGTCCGGCGAGGAGTCTTCCGAGAGATCGAGCACGGGCCGAATCTGCGATGTTTCGGATTCAGACAGGTCTTCTTCCTCGTCCATGTCAGGCCAGGTTTGAACGACCTCGTCCAATCCCTCCTCGCGCAGCAAGTTTTCGACATCCTCGCGCATGGAGGGCGGCACGTGTATCGCCAGGCCTTTCCATTGATCGACAAAAACCTCGACAAACGGTTCTTCGCTGTTGGCGCCGGCGGCGATTGACCCGTCTTCCATGAGAAACGGTTCAAAATCACGCCACGTGCGCAGGAAATCCTCCAGCGCGATCGGTTGTTCGCTGATGTACGTGTCGGTGGATCGATACGCATCGCGCGAACCGATTTCGATGATCGCATAGACCTGCGGCGGCAGCAGGCCGAACGCGCGGTGCAGTATCGGCGTCAGCCGCTCATGCGAAACGACAACGTGAAACGTGTAGGTGTCCGGCTCATCTTCCTGGCCTTGAACATACGCCACGGTATAGCCCTGCATGGGCGCCTGCAGGCGGCCGACAGCAGGAGCAATCCCCAAAGGCAGCGCGAAGCCTCGGATCACCACTCGGTTCAAGTCTGTTCGCAGACGGTATCGCTGCATCGTCAGATCATCGTAGCGTGATCCGTCTCAAAGAAACAGGTGGATCACGCCACCCCAAGGTAAGCCTTGCGCACCTGATCGCTCGCAGCGAGTCTTCGCGCTTCGTCGTTCATCACGATTTTGCCCACTTCCAGCACATACCCGTAGTGAGCAGTATGCAGGGCCATGTGTGCATTCTGCTCTACCAGCAGAATCGTCGTGCCCGATTCGTTGATTTCGCGAATGATGTGGAAAATGGTCTGGACGATCTGCGGAGCCAGTCCCAGCGACGGTTCATCCAGCAGCAGCAGCCGTGGTCGGGCCAACAACGCGCGGCCGATCGCCAACATCTGCTGCTCGCCGCCCGAAAGCGTCCCGGCCCGTTGATTCAGACGCTCGCGCAGCCGGGGAAACAGGTCCAGCGCGCGTTCGCGATCCCGCTTGATGGCCCCGGCCCCGTCGGTTCGCGCGTAAGCCCCGATGGCGAGATTCTCGTCCACCGTCAGATTGGCGAAGATCCCACGGCCTTCCGGTGCCATCGCGATCCCCATGCGAACCAGTTCGTGCGCAGGCTTGCCCGAGATCACCTTGCCTTCAAACGTGACGTTGCCCCGCGCGCACCGCACCATCCCCGCAACTGCTCGCAGCATCGTCGATTTCCCCGCACCGTTGCAGCCGATCAGCGTGACGATCTGGCCCTGCTCTACGCGCAGGTCCACGCCGTGCAGAGCCTCGATGGCTCCGTAGTTCACGTGCAGGTTTTTCACTTCCAGCATGGCCATGGTCAGACTTTTTCACCTGCGGGCATTTCGGTCGGCGTTCCCAAATACGCCTCGATCACCTTGGGATTGTTCTGAATTTCAGCCGGCTCGCCCTCGGCGATCGTGACGCCGTAATCCAACACCGTGATGCGCTCGCAAATGTCCATCACCAAACCCATATCGTGCTCGATGAGCAGAATGGTCAGCCCGAAATCCGTCCGGATGCGATCTATGGACGCGGCGAGTTCTTTCTTCTCCTGAGGATTCATGCCGGCAGCCGGTTCATCCAGAAGAAGGATCAGCGGCTCGGTTGCCATGGCGCGAACGATTTCAACCCGGCGTTGATCGCCGTACGGAAGATTCTTGGCCTGCTCGTCCTCGTGGCCCTGCAAGTCGAACAGGCTGAGCAGCTCACGGGCCCGCTGAGTCATGGCCCGTTCCTGTCCGATGAATCGCCCGGTGCGCATCAGTGTGCCGTACAGCGAATGCTTGCCGCGCATGTGGCACGCGAGGCGAACGTTGTCCAAAACGCTCAGCTCGCCGAACAGGCGAATGTTTTGAAAGGTGCGCGAGAGCCCGCTGGCCGCGATCTGGTGGGGCTTCAACCCATCAAGTCTTCGACCCGCCAGCGAAATCGAACCCGATTGCACCTGATAGACCCCGGTGAGCAAATTGAAAATCGTCGTCTTGCCTGCGCCGTTTGGTCCGATCAAGCCATAGAGCGAGCCGCGCGGCATCTTCAGCGAGAAATTCTGCACCGCCTTCAACCCGCCGAATGAAATCGATATGCCGGAAACGTCCAACAAACTTTCAGAATTCGCGACTGGCGCGGCGGTCATGCGGTTTCCCCCTTCTTGCCGCCCAAACGCGGCGGCTTCTTCCAGCCGCGGAAAACGTCCCAGATTTCCTTCACGCCGAACAGCCCATCTGGCCTCAGAATCATCATGAGGATGAGCATCAATGCGTAAATCACAAGACGGTAATCGGCGATGTTGATCTGATTCGCCACGCACACCTGCCTGGCGACTTCCAACGCTGCCGTGACCCCAACCAGAATGATCAACGCCTTGACGTTCCACCGCTTTCGATACGCCTGCGCGATCACTACGATCACCACCACCGCCAGCCCTGCAGGCCAGATCGGCGGCGGATCACGCAGCAGTTCCGGAAGGATCGTCAAAATGATCGCGGCCAGTGCCGCACCCGAGATCGATCCCATCCCGCCCAACACGACCATGATGATGATGTCGAATGATTTCTGGAATCCGAGTTCCGACGCGTTGATCGCGCCAATGTCCATCGCGTACAAGCCGCCCGCCACGCCAGCCATGAAACTCGCAAGCACAAACGCCCGCACCTTGTACCTGGTGATGTGAACTCCCATTGCCTGGGCGGCCACTTCGTCTTCGCGGATCGAGAGAAACGCCCGGCCGGAACTGCTCACCTTCAGTCGATACACAAACACCAGCGTCAACACGACGCCCACGTACACCCAGAACAACGTGGTGTAGGTCGGCAACAGGTTCAAGCCTTTCGGCCCGCCAAGCATCAGTGGAAGTTCGTAGATCGGATATTCATTGACCGTCGCGGCTTTCCATGGCGGAATCTGGTCCTTGGTGCCTTGAAGAATGACTCGAACGATTTCACCAAAGCCCAGCGTGACAATCGCGAGGTAATCGCCGCGTAATCGCAGACTTGGCAAGCCAACAACGTACCCAGCCGCCGCCGCGAGCATTCCGCCGATCAGGCATGCAATGACAAACAGCGCATCGCCCTTGCCAAACCACGGACCTGAGAATTCTTCATTGCCTGTGTAGGAAAGAACTCCGCCCGCGAAATCGGCGCTGCCCCATAATTTCATCGACCCGTAGTACACGATCGCAGCTGCAGCATAACCGCCCACGGCCATGAACCCGGCATGGCCCATGGAGAACTGGCCGGTGAACCCGTTCACCACCGTCAATGAAACCGCAAGAATGATGTTGATGCCGATCACCAACATTATTTTGCTGTAGTACCCACCCAGCATCGGACCGACCGCTGAGTACATGAGCAACGAAACGCCCACCGCCGCGACGAACGGCCAGGCCGCCTGCAGCGCCGTGTGCGCCGCCGAGGGCTTCAGGCGATTGGCTTGTTGCAGCAGTTGATTCATGTTGGGACCGGCGAGAATGTGCGAGGCTCAGACTTTTTCCACGGTTGCGGTTCCAAGCACGCCTTCAGGACGCAGCAGCAGCACGAGGATGAGAATTGCGAAGACGTAGGCGTCGCGGTAATTGCTCGACACGTATGCCACGCCAAAGAACTCGATTAATCCGATGAGAATGCCGCCAAGCATCGCCCCGCGCACGTTGCCGATGCCCCCGACGACCGCCGCGACGAACGCCTTCAGCCCCAGCATGACCCACATTGAATCCGCGGTCTGCTTCGCCTGCCCCTGGTACTTCATCGCGTACAAAAAGCCGGCGGCGGCCGCCAGCATGGAACCAATCACGAACGTGATGCTGATCACCCTGTCCACATTGATGCCCATGAGGCTCGCATTGCGTGGGCTGAAACTCACCGCCCGCATCGCCATGCCGAACTTCGTGGAGTAAATCAGGTACTGCAGCGCGAGCATCAAGACCAACGCCGTCCCCACCACCGCCACATTGACCAGGCTGATCTGCACGCCCTGATACGAAGCCAGCACAGTGTCCGGCAGCAACTCAGGCGTGGGCTTGGGATACGGCCCAAACGGAATCGGCGAGTTGCCGAACTTCAACTGCCCGGCGTTCTGAAGCAGCAGCGACACGCCGATCGCCGTGATCAGAACGTTCAGACGCGGCGCGTTTCGCAGCGGCCGGTATGCGAATCGCTCAATCACCAGCCCCACCCCGCCGCACACCAGCATCGCCAGAACCAGCACGATCGGACCGATGTACCACGGCGGCGCTCCGCTCATCACAACGCCGCTGATGCCCAAGAACCCAGCCACCACGATCGTCATGTGCACGCCCAAAGCGAAAATGTCGCTGTGTGCGAAATTGATGAACTTCAAGATGCCGTACACCATCGTGTAGCCCAGCGCAATCAGCGCGTACAGGCTCCCCACGGTCAGGCCGTCAACCAGCGTTTGAACAAGCTGCGTCATGCCGGATCAATGCTCATTTGGCTCGCTGCAAGGTCGCTGCACCAGCGACGTGAACGCGGCTTACTGCGGCTTGATGGTCGCCACGTACTTGGGCACGC
>CAMPIL010000035.1 GCA_946886375.1 uncultured Phycisphaerales bacterium | reverse complement strand
CGTCTCCTCCTGCAATTCGCGGATGGCGGCCTGTTGCGCGGTTTCGCCATGATCTGCATTCGACATTGGCACGATGATGATTCAATCAGCACTTTGACCCAGTTGCTGCACCGCGCCTATCGGCCGCTGGCGGACGCCGGGATGCGGTTCGTCGCGTCGTACCAGGATGAATCGGTGACGCGACAGCGCATCGCCAAGGGTGTTTGCTTCATCGCGCAGGAGAGCGACAACCTCATCGGCACGATCGTGTACTACCCGCCGGGCACGGGAAAAGGATGCGATTGGTACGAGCAGGCGGGCGTCGGCTACTTCGGCCAGTTTGCGGTCGAGCCGGCATGCCAGCGCGGCGGAGTCGGTTCACAGTTGCTGGATCACGTCGAACAGTACGCCCGCGAGAACCACGCTGCGGAACTGGCGCTGGACACCTCTGAACGTGCTGCATCGCTCATTGCCTATTACGCCCGCCGCGGTTATCGCCAGGTCGGCCACGTGCAATGGCGGGACACGAACTACCGCAGCGTCGTGATGAGCAAGGCCCTGTGCGTGACGCTGCCGGGATGATGCGTCAGCGGATTGATTTTTTCGCAGGCACATCGGCGTCCTGCAGGCCGTGCCACTGAAGGTGCTTGCGCATCTCATCGTTCCAGCGCATGAAGATACGGGCCGTGAGCGCATCGTGATTGGCGCCGGGCACCAAGAGCACGTAGCCTTCGCCGCGGGCTTCGCCTCGGAGTTTTTCCACCGCTGCGCTGAACCGCTCCACCGCGCGATTGAGGTAATAGGAATCCTCCTCGCCGCACGCCAGGTGCATCTTGTTCAGCACGATGGGTCCGAAGCGGTTCCAGTCCTCGGAAACCATTTTGGTGATGTCGAATTTTGCCCATTCGCGCACGATGTTTCTGTTGATCGCGCCGCTGCGAGCATCGAACATGGGCATGGGCAGGCCGGTCGCGGGATCGCGCGGCGAGAACATGGCGTTCCACGCCGCCCACTGCTGGCCGCAGCGGCCATCGGGATCGATCGCCGTTTCCATGCTCACTTCTTGCCGAACCGTCATCGTCGGTTTGGCCACCAGGGTTGAATCCACAATACAACGATACGACGGCGTCTCCGCCCCGCTGCCGTCGGCAAAAATGTTTGCATCGCGATCGAGATCGGTCATCTGAAACGCCGAGAAGTCAATCGGATCCGGCGCACTGGACCAGCACCCGCCGAACACCGCCGGATGGTTCAGTTGCAGCCAGAGCGAAGACCACCCGCCTGAGGAATGGCCAGTGACCAGGCGCGCTTCGGGCTTGGCGACAAGCCTGAACTGCGATTCAAGATATGGAATGAATTCCTTCACGAGGGCCGTGGCACGCGGACCATTGTTGGCCGAGTCCGCAAATCCGTGATGCCCCAGCGGCGCTTCGGGGTCGAGCACGATGTACACCGCGATCGGCGCGATTTCCTCAATCTTGGGCGCGAGCGTGAGCATCGCGGCGTATTCCTCGGCGCCGTCATCGCGCCCGCCGAAACCCGGGATCACGTAAATCGCAGGCCACTGCTGCCGGGGCCAGTTGGGATCGTTGTACGGCTTGGGCAGCGCGACCCCGGCACGGTGGTAGACATCCCGCCCGTAGAACGCGCTGAGCATCTCGCTGCGCAGACGCACCCATTTGAGATTCGGCGAGTCGGTGCGCGCGGCGGGTCCTTCGATCCGCCGCGTCAGCGTGATGCGAACCGTGTCGTGCTTGTCAGCCGACAGATCGACGTTCATCACCTCGCTCGCCACGTTGCCCGGGCCCTGCTCGTGCGATCGTTCGGTCTGGTCGGCGTCCAGCAGCGCCTGCACGCGCACGGTTCCGGAAAGTTTGTCCAGCGGCTGCGGGAACGCCGGCAATGATCCATCGACCTGCACGGAATCTCCGGGCTTGAAATCCTTCACCGCGATTGAGGCGATGGGCTGAGGCGATTCAAAGAACGGCGCTTCGATCGGTTCGCGCCGGGTCCACCGCCTTCCCTGCTCGGTGATGAAAAACAGGATCACCCGGCCGGTGGCGGGCTCGCTGCGGGCCGCGCTGTCCAGTGTAATGATGTAGGTGTCCGCCAGCGCGGGAGGGCTGTCGATGCACCCGCACGCTATCGACAGGGCAAGGGCCACAATGAACATCCGCATGTGAGGCTCCAATCCAATCCTGCCGGTGCGCCGCGAGGAATCAGGCGACCGCGCCGTGTACGTTCTACCACAACGTACGTCGCAGGCAGCAATGGCGGGATCAGATTCCAGTCTCAAATCCCCTCCCAAGAGTCGTTGCGATCCTTTCGTTACAATCGCTCGTATGAATTGGTCTCTCATTGCACAGGTGCACGCCATGCGTTTAATCATTGTCTTGCTCGCCGGCATCATGCTTTCTGCGTCGCTGACCGGCTGCTCCGGTCCCACGAATCACTCGTGGCTGTCGTTGGATCCCAACAACTGGGCCAACCGCAGCCTGGTGGATGAACCGGTTTTTCTGGACGTAATCGGCCCGGTCGCGGTGGATGTGGAGAGTTTCGGCGGCGACGTGGTGATCCGCACAACCACCGAGCACAACCAGGCGAAAGTCACCGTCATGCGCGAAGGCGTGCATGGCTACGGGCGCAAGAGCGAAGTGGAAAGTTCCCTGGAGCACATCAACTACACCACCCAAATCGTGGCCGGTGAACTAGGCCAGGTGCTTCAGGTGCGCACCACCACCACCGACCCCGAGCCGCACTTTCAGCGTGCGCACGTGTTCATCGAACTTCCGGAGATCGACGGCGTCACCGTTCGCACCAACAACGGACGGGTGTGGGCACGCGGCGTGCGCGGCAAGATCGACATCACCACCAATGAGGACGATGTGCGCGTCATGACCAATCAGCCGCTCAACCGCCCGATTACCATCGTGAACCGCAACGGCGAGATCGACCTGCGCATGCGCGCGGAATCACAGGGGCGCATCGACGCCCAAACCGTCAACGGCCGCGCCCACGGCTTTGCGCGGTACGGCCGCCTGATCATCGATCCCAAAACCAGCCACGACGCCTTTCACGCCACACTCAATGACGGCCGGAATGTCATTGCCCTGCGCACGGTGAACGCCAATGTCGAGGTCGCGGTCGTGGAAAACCCGGAGTCGGTGGACGTTCATCCATTTCCCTGATCGTTCGATGACCTCTGGCGGGCCTCGGCGATCCGCCGCTGCAATTCCTCTTGCAGGGCCATGGCCTGGTCCTGCGGACCACGGAACACGCCGTCAAACACCGCCACGGGAAACCACCCCATCGATCGCACGCACAGCCGGATGCGGTAACCGCTCTTCCACTGGCTGATCACCTCTGCGCTGCACAAATCATGGTAGGGAACTTCATCGGTCCATCCGCCTGATTCCTGCTGCGCGACACCTGTGGCGGTAAAAAGCAGAGCGGAATTCGGCGGCGCATCGCGATGGTTTTCCACCAGTCGCCACACGCTCATGCCCAGAGGCACTGCCAGCGCGAGGCAGCCGAAGACACCCACCCACAGCCACGCGTGCTGCCAGCCGTTCGCCCACAAGACCATGATCGCCAGGGCCAGCGGCACGCCAATGGAGATAAAGCCATACAGCCGCTCACGTTGAGGTTCAATGATCTGAAGCGGCAACACAAACGTGCTGTGATCGACGATCTGTCCGCAATCGTCGCAGCGGCGATCGCGCTCATGGGGAATCAGCGTCCCGCCGCAGCGCGGGCACTGCGATGGCGCTGGAATCACTGGCGCATGCAGAACCGTCATGCGCGATTCTTCCCCGTTCGCCTGCTGAGGTTCCCTCCGTCAAACTGATGTATCTTCGGATCTGGTTGCGGATCACCGCGGCTTGCTGCCACGTGGCGTTGAACACCACGCCAATCTGGGGAGAGAAAATTGGCTATCCCTCGCCGGCCGCGTACCAGACGCCAGAGTTTGCCGGTGGTTCGGCGAAACGTCATTGACGGTTTGCTCTGGAACATGATCCAGAACAAGCCCGTGCCTGATTGGAAGACGTGCAACGGTCCCCGCACGCCGCTTCGCCTTCACCGCACGAGCAGGGTACCCTTTGAATCGTGACGCGCGAAATCCAGGACCATTACTTTCACCTCGCCAAGCGGGAGGGATACCTCTCACGGGCCGCGTACAAGCTCATCGAAATTGACGATCGGAAGAAGATCATGCGGCCGGGCAGCCGCGTGCTGGACTGCGGGGCGGCTCCCGGAAGTTGGCTGCAAGTCGCAGCGATGCGCATCGGCCCGAATGGCATCGTCGTGGGCATCGACCTCCAACCGATCAAGCACCGCTTCAATGAACCCAACATCCGCACCGTCCACGGCGATCTGACACAGACTGTGCCTGAAACCCTGCTGCAAACGGCTGGCGACTCCGGCCGCTTGTTCGATGTGATTCTCTCCGACATGGCGCCAAACACCACCGGCGATCCGTTCAGCGATCATCATCGTTCCGCGCGGCTGTGCGAAACCCTTCTGGAACTGTGCCCCAGTCTCCTGCGCCCCGGCGGCAACCTTGTCATGAAAGTCTTCGAAGGCGAGGCTTATCCCGAACTGCTCAAGCACGCCGCAGCGGCATTCCAGACCGTCAAAGGATTCAAGCCCAAGGCTTCGCGCAGCGAGTCGGCGGAGATGTACATCGTGGCGCAAGGATTCAAGCCTCAACCCGCCGCCGAACAGTCGCTGCGTGAAGATGCGCTTGCCCCGCCTCGGCCGCGACCGGTCCCCCCCCGGGGGGGTTGGAAGACGACCTGAACCAATCTCGCGCAAGACCTGCGGCTGCGCGGTGGCAGCGCACAATCTGCCCCTTGGCTCCAAAGTCCGCGCAAGTTATTGGCGTTGCGAGGGTTGCCGCATGCATCTGGCAAACGCGGCGCGGCGTTTGCCACTGGTGACCTGAACGCATAGGAGCACATACCTCATGAACATCAACGGCAATGCATCGATTCACACCAATCGCCCCGGCCTGTTTCCGGGATTGAACAAGCCCGCCCATCCGTCAGAAGCGCATCGCACGCCCACCCATCGTCCGACCCCGGCAGCGACGATGCGGCCGGTGATGTTCAACTCCAACATCAAGCCTGTGGAAAAGCCTGTGTTTGTCGATCATCCCAAACTCGCGCCGCTGACCGCCGCGGCGGCGGATGTCACCACCGCTCTGGACGCCGTGCCGCAAGGCAACCCCGAGCCGCAGGCGACTGCTCCCGCCGGTTCAAGCCTGCTGCAGCCCCAGCAACTTTCGCTGACCGAAATGGCCAAGCACTGGGGCGGGTCGGATTCCACCTACGATCTGAACACCGATGGCACCGTGGATGTGAACGACCTTCTGATCCTCATCAACAACTGGGACCGACTGACGCAGCCGCCGACCGCACAGCCGACCACCGCACAACCGGACAAGAACCTCGTCGCGGCCGTCACGAATGAATCCGAATCACCCGCAGCGGTTGAGCCCGAGACTGACATTGAACAAGCGCCGCCGGCAGTGGAACCTGAAACGACCATCGAGGAACCCGCTCCCGCGGAGCCTGCGGAGAGCCCCTCGCAACCCGAGCCCGTGCTGGTGAACGCGGAGAGTTTCCGCACGTTTCTGAACTCGCGCAGCGAATCTGGTCACCGTCCGATCAAGGGTCTGCACGGAGCAGCCGCGCGATCCGTGTTTGCATCGCCGGATTCGCCGGTTCGCACAAATCCCAACGCCCTGGGCGGATTGAAGTCGCTGAGCGATTCGTTGTTCGAGCACCTTTCCTCGACCGGTTTCGCCGATCAGCCGCCCACCAACATTCGCGAACTGGTTGATGCGCTGAATCTTTCGCCCAGGCAATCTGATTTCATGCTCAAGCACCTCGGCGAGAAATACCCCGGCGGACTGGGCGTCAACATGGTGGCCTGACCGCAATCTGCAACGACAATGAGGGACGCGCCAAGCCCCGTTCGCCTGGCGCGTCTTTTCTTTGCGCCTGTGAACATTAGAACTATTCACAGATGACACAGATCAGAGAGTCATTCGAGTCAGCCACCACCGGCGCTCTCTGCCCCATCTGTGCATGACTTTGATCAGTCATCACACCATCTTCGCGCCGGCTTTGCGTGCGGCGGCGACGATTCGCTCGGCGGTGCGCACCGCGGCGAAACCCGCCTGCGCATCCACCGTCGGCCTGCGGCCGGAGCGCACCGCTGCGAGAAAATCCTCGATCTGCAACTTCAGCGGCTCGCCCGTGCCCACTTGAAGCGGCTCGGACTGCACCAAGCTGCGGTAGTCCACATCGGAAAGGTCCTCACCCGCCTTCAACCGGGTCCGCATCCGGGCCAGTTGCTCGGCATTGGCGGTCTTGCGCACCACCGTTCCGCTGCGTGCGACGAAGTCGGCTGAAATGTAACTTTCCTCGCTGATGATTCGAATCTTGCGCTCGGTCTTCAGCGCGAGCCGACTGGCGGTGACGTTCGCCACGCACCCCATTTCAACCGGGGCCGCATGGCCCGGCTCGCCGTTGCGCGGAAATGTCAACCGTGCGTTGCACACGTCCTCGGCCTCGCCCAGCACACTGACCGCGCTGGCCTGCACATCCATCGGCTCGCAGCCCACCAGCATCAGCAGCAGGTCCAAGTCGTGAATCATCATATCCAGCACCACGCCCACATCGACGCTGCGGAACGTCATGGGACTGATGCGGTCCATTTCGATGAAGCGCGGGCAGACGCCCGCCAGTTGGCGAATCGCCACCATTACCGGGTCGTAGCGCACGATGTGGCCGACCTGCAGCACGGTGTGCGAGCGTGCCGCGGCGTCAGCGATCGCACGTGCCTGCGCCACGTCGGGCGCGAGCGGCTTTTCGATCAGACACGCCACCTTCGCCGCCAGCAGCGGCTCAGCGGCCGACCAGTGATGGATCGTCGGCGTGGCGATGGACACGGCGTCCACGCCCGCATCTAGTAATTGCTCAAGGTTCTCATAGCCGCGCCCGCCCCACTGTTCGGTGATCGTCTGCCGCGCTTCGGGGTTGATATCCACGACGCCCACGAGTTCGGCGTCAGGCAACTGCGCGTACACGCGCGCGTGGTGCCGGCCCATGCGACCCACGCCAATCACGCCGCAGCGAAGTTTGCGATCAGACATGATGAAGTCCGTCAAGCAACATCAGCGAACAAATGAGAACCGCGGATCAACGCAGATGAATGGGATCAACCCGTTTTTTCTTTTGTGCCTTCTCATGAAGGATTTCGTGGCACCGTGAGCAGGCATGATACTTGATCCGCGCCGCTGCGCGATCAGCCGCGCGATTGGCGCGGCGGGTTGCGCATGGGCTGCGGTTCGGTTCGGGCCGCGCGGTTGCCCAGTCGCTCTGTGTGTTCCTGGTCCCGCTCCAGTTTGCGCTGGGTCCGGTCGCGATGCTCCAGATTATGCAGGATTGACAGCGTGACCGACTTGGCCAGCATCATCAGGCCATAGGGAAACGTGCACACCGCCGCCACCCACAACAAAACGAATACGCCCGAACCTACGCGCGGCTGACCCGTTCCGCTGAGCCACGACCCGATGAACAACCGCACCGGCACATAGGCCAGCATCGCGATCGGCCAGGACCACATGGCCCAGTTGAACATCCGCTGGGCGTCTTCATCGCGGGCCCACTCCGCCAGCCGCTCCATCAGTATCGAAAGCACGACAAGTCCCGCCAAGCCGACCATCAGCCCGCCATACATGAGCAAAGTGAGAAAGCCCTCGACCGATGGCGTGGGAGCCGCGATGAACGCCAGCGCCGTCGCCGCACTCGTGGCCGCCACCCAACCCAGTTGAAGCCAGCGTGCGAATCGCCGCGTGCGGCTGCGCACGCTGAAACCGCGCGACACCGCCTGCGGAATATTGAACGCCGGCGTCAGCCAGCACACCGCGCCCGCCCACACAATGGATAGTCCGGCGAGCGCGACCATTGCCATGGCGTGATCCAGCGCGCGAAAGCGGTCGGCGAGAACTGCCGCAACCATCAGCACCACGCAGATTGCCGCGACCCAGCAGCCGCGCACCAAGGTGATAATGATGCGCATGGGCATTTCCGCCAGCGGATCATCTGATCCTGCAACCCGGGTCGACGGCATGCCGCATTCGGGACAATTGATGCCCAGACGCAGGCCGCGCAGGTTGTACCCACAGCCGGCGCACTTGCGATCCACTTCGATGATGGGCGCGACATTCTGCGCGAGCCTGTGCAGGTTGTGTGGGTCTGGACCGCGCCGCGCCGTCATGTTGAATCATCCTACCGAACGGAATTCAGCGCGCTGCTGCGTGTTGACGTTCGGTCACGTGCGCCACCGCGTTGCGGAACATCTTCAATCCCAGCGTTTCGCCGTGCCGATCCGATTCACTCAGCCGGCTCCAGAATGGATGATGCGTCCAGCGTGTGAACCGCTCAGGATGCGGCATCAGTCCGAACACCAGCCCGCTGGCATCGCAGATACCCGCAATGTTGGCGATCGAGCCGTTGGGGTTGTCATCCTCGGCATACCGAATCGCAATCTGTCCGCGCTCCTCCAGACGGTTCAGCAGATCTTCGCTCTCGACCATGAACCGCCCCTCGCCATGCGCAATGGGCAAAAGACTTGTCACGGGGTCGGCGGTGATGCCTTGCGTCCAGATGCAGTTGGTGGCGGCGGGAATCTCCACAGCGCACCAGCGGTCAATGAACCGGGCCGATTCGTTTTGCGCCAACGCAACGCTGGGGCGCGGCGGATCGGATGGCCAGGTCTCAGGTGATTCGGGGCCTGGCAGCAGCCCCATCTGCACCGCGATCTGAAACCCGTTGCACGGCGCGATGATCGGCACGCCGCGCTCGATCGCGCGCACAAACGCCGGGTACAGCGACCGCCGCATGAGTTGCGCTGCGATGCGGCCGGCCGCGATGGCGTCGCCGTAACTGAACCCGCCCGGCAAACCAATCAAGTCGAATTGTTCGATCAGCGATGGATCAGCCATCAACCGGTTCAGATGCAGAAACTGCGGCTGTGCCCCCGCCAACTCAAACGCGTGGCCGAGTTCCAGATCGCAATTGATTCCGGCGGTCGTGATGATCAGCGCGTTGGGCATGGAGCAATTATAGATGGGCGCTCACCAATGGGCGGCCGACGAGTATGCCGGCCGCTGAACGTCAAATCGTTTGTGCTTATCACCAATCCAGCGTGCGCATCCACGCGGATTTCAGTTCATCAATGCCAACTTTGAGTTCGCCGGCGAGCGTCAGGCGCTGCGAGTCGTTGAATTCGCCGATGATGCCGTACGCGACACCTTCAGCGCGCAACACCCTGTCAATGTGCTGCAAGTGCGTGCGTTGGATTTCAATCAAGTACCGGCTCGGCGTCTCGGCAAAGCACTCCTGCGTCGTGGTGAGGCTCTCGGACTTGGGCGAGAGCGTCAAATCCAAATTCAGCCCCAATCCGCCGGCGAACGCCATTTCCGCCGCGGCGACCAGCAGCCCGCCTTCGCTGCAATCATGCGCGCTGCGCGCATATCCGTTTCGAATCAGTTCAGCGACGGCTGCCGCGGCGCGCGGACCGCTGGCCAAGTCAACAACAGGCAATTCCGGGCCGGCACTGCCCTGCTCGCCGAAGATCATTTCATAGTGCGACCCGCCCATGCGGCTGTCCGTCTCGCCGACGAGCAGCAGAAGGTTGCCCGCCGCTTTCGCATCCATCGTGACGCAACGGCGAACCTCCTCCACAATTCCCATGCCTGAAATCAACAGCGTTGCGGGAATCTGGATGGTCCGGCCGTCTTCGGTGGTGAACTGGTTGTTCAGCGAATCCTTGCCCGAGATGAACGGAGTTCGGTACGCCTTGGCGGCGTCGTAGCAGCCTTCCGCGGCCCGCACCAGTGCGCCCAGATTCGCTGGGTCGTTGCACGAAGGCCAGCAGAAGTTGTCGAGGATGGCGATGCGAGCCGGATCGACGCCGACGCACACGAGGTTGCGCACGCACTCATCGATCGCCGCCAACGCCATGAGATATGGATCGCTGTGCAGCCCGGTCGCAAGGCCGTTGGCGATCGCCAGTCCGCGCGAAGAACCGAGCACCGGTGTGACCACCGCCGCATCGGATGGGCCTTCGGTGCGCGGCGGCTCGCCCGCGATCGGTTTGACCACTGTGCGCCCCTGCACCTCGTGATCGTACTGCCGAATGATCCACCGCTTGGATGCGATGTTCGGATGCCCGAGCAACTGCACCAGGGCGTGCTGGACCGATTCGGCACGTGCCGCCTTTGGCGGTTCGGCATAGCGGACTTTCGGCGGTTCCCACATCGCTTCGCGCACGGTTTCGGGCAGGCCGTTGTGCAGGAACTCCGTGGAAATGCGGCCCACTTCGGTCTCGCGGTACTTCAGAATCAACTCGCGGCTTTCCTCGCCGAAGTGGCCAAGGTCGGCCATCTCCACATCATGCGCTTCGCAGACTGCGCGCAGCGCGGGGAGATTCTCGGCCGGCACGGCCAGCACCATGCGCTCCTGCGATTCGCTGATCCAGATTTCCGTCGGGCTCAACCCTTCATATTTCAGCGGCGCACGATCAAGATGCACAAGAGCGCCGAATTCCTGGCCCATCTCGCCGATCGCGCTGGAAAATCCGCCGGCCCCGCAATCGGTGATCGCGCTGAACAGGCAGCCAGCGGATGAATCGCGCGCCGCGAGGATCGCATCGAGCGTGATTTTTTCGGTGATTGCATTGCCGATCTGCACCGCGTGGGCGAACTCATCGGCGTGCGTGTCGGTCAACTCGGCGGAAGAAAAGGTCGCGCCGTGAATGCCATCGCGCCCCGTGCGGCCGCCGACAACCACGATTCGGTCGCCCGGCTGCGGCCGGCCCTTGATCTTGTCGCGAGGCATCACGCCGACGCAGCCGCAGAACACCAGCGGATTGCCGATGTATTGCTCATCAAACCACACCGCGCCGTTGAGCGTGGGAATGCCCATGCGGTTGCCGTAGTCACGCACGCCCGCCACGACTTGCGTGAGAATTCGACGCGGGTGCAGACAGCCCGCAGGCACATCATCCACCTCCGGTGGCGCGACGCAGAACACATCCGTCGCGGCGATGGGTTTGGCGGCAAGGCCCGTCCCCATGACGTCGCGAATGCATCCGCCGATGCCGGTCGCCGCGCCGCCGTAGGGTTCGATCGCGCTGGGATGGTTATGCGTTTCGACCTTGAAGCACACCGCCGTCCTGTCATCGAACGCGATCACGCCTGAGTTGTCCACGAACACCGACAGGCACCAGTCCACCCCATCGGCCATCAATTCGTGCGTGGCCGCCGCGACGGTTGATTTCAGCAGATTGTGAATCGTGACCGAGCCGTCGGCATTCATTTCGTGCCCGGGACGCGAAGCCCCTTGAATTGCAATGCTCGGGTTTTGCGAGTCTGCGATATTCTCGCGGTAGCGGATAGTCGCCTTCATCGTCTTGTGGACGCAGTGCTCGGACCACGTCTGGGCGATGGTTTCCAGTTCGATTTCGTGCGGATCGCGCCCAAGCCTGCGGTATTCGGCCTGAATCGCCTTCATTTCCTCAAGACTCAGGAACAGGTGCGCTTCGCGTGAGAGTTTCGCCAGAGCCGCGTCTTCCAAGTCGCGCAGTTTCACCGTGACGAGGCGCAGCTCGTAATCCGTGCCGTGCGGGAATTGCGAGGGGAAGTAGGGTTCATCGTGAATCGCGTGGATGACCGAATTGGCCAGCGACCGCTCGGCGATGGAGCGCGCCGCCGCCGTGTCCACCCCGTGCATGTCGTAACGCCTGCCGGTGCGCACCTGCACATCCGTTCCAAGCATCGCGTTGATTGCCTGCTGCACCGCCTGGGCGTCGGGGTCCATGACGCCGGGAAGCGGATGGACTTCAACCAGCGCGCTGGCGTGTGGACGGGTTGCGCCCAGCGTGGCATGCTCGGTGACCGGATCGGCCAGCAGTTCCTCGGCCAATTGGAGCACCTGCGCTTCCTCCAACTCGCCTTCGAGCAGGTACACGCTGGTGGAATCGATGCGATTGGGAATGTGCGGCAATCCAAGTGATTGCACATCGCGCAACGCCGCCGCGCCGCGCGAATCGGGAACGCCTGACTTGGGTCGAACTTCAATCCGATAGACGACGGAACTCATAAGCACAGTCTAGCGGCCGGGATTTCTCGCCGGAGCTTTGAGCGGAATCATCTTTGTTGTCCCGGCCGCGCCGGACCGGTATGCTCCCGCCATGTCCGAGGCCCTTGCTCACGTCGAACTGTACACCGACGGCGCGTGTTCCGGGAACCCCGGACCCGGCGGCTGGGCGTACATTCTCAGACATGCCGACAGCGGCTCGGAGAAGGAAGCCTCCGGCGGTGATCCTTCCACCACCAACAATCGCATGGAATTGATGTCGGTGATCGAAGGCCTCAAAGCCCTCGACCGCCCCTGCCGGGTCGATCTGTACTCCGACAGCCAGTACGTCGTGCACGGGCTGCGTGAATGGATGGACGATTGGAAGAAGAAGGGGTGGAAACGCGGCCGCAACGAGCCCGTGAAGAATGTGGACCTGTGGAAGACGCTGGATGAACTCCGCCAAATCCACCAGATCAATTACCATTGGATTCGTGGCCACAACGAACACCCGGAAAACGAGCGTTGCGACAGGCTGGCGGTGGCGGCAATCGAGCAATTCCGGCGCACCGCACGGACTTGAATCGTCGCCAGCCGTGTCGATTATCCTGATGCGCATGTCACGTTGTGCTGTTGTATGGATCGTCGCTTTTGCGTTGCATGCCGCGCCTGCCCGTGCGCAAACGCCCGGCAGCCAGACCATCGCGGTGTTTGATGAAGCGCCGGTCGAGTGGGATCGAACGATCAAGGACGGCACGCAACGCGAGAACGAGAAGTTGTACAAGGATGGTCAGGTGGTGGAGACCACCATCGACCTGCCTGCTGCGCCTGCCAACCAGCGCGATGCACAGCGAATTCTTGCGACGTTGATCGTGGAGCCGGTGATTCTGGAAGATGGCAACAAGCTCAAGCCCGCCGATCCGTGGACGCGCCTGGGCAGCATCAGCGTCATCAACGCCAAGGAGAATCCGGGCGAAATCGAACTCATGCGTTTCATCACGGGCTTCGGCGGGCACGCGACGTTCACGCAGGACCTGACAGCACTCGCGCCGCTGCTTCAGGGCAAGACCACGCTGCGCGTGTACATCAGCACCTACAAAAAGCCCGCGTGGAAAGTCACCATGACGCTGACTTACAGCAGCCAAGGCGCGGGATACCGGCGCCCGATGTGGGTCAAGCCGCTGTTCAATGAAGAATCAGTGAACGCCCAGAAGAGCAAGGCGAGCGCGACCATTGAGGTCCCGCGCGGCCTGGCCCGGCCGCGGCTGCGCATACTCTCCACCGGCCACGCCACCGACGGCACGGGCGGCGATGAGTTCGTCAGCCGTACGCACATCCTGCGCATCGACGGCGTCGAAGTCGCGCGATGGCGGCCGTGGAATGAGGACGCCGCGCCCATGCGCTCGGCCAACCCCATGAGCGGCCGCGTCGTCATCGATGGCCGCGAACTGTGGTCCAGCGATCTCGACCGAAGCGGCTGGCGGCCCGGCGCGATTGTTGAACCGCTGAAAATTCCCGTCCCCGAACTTTCGCCGGGCAAGCACACGATCGAAATCGAGGTCGTCAACATTCGGCCGAAGGATCAACTGGGCAATCACGGCTACTGGCGTTTGAGTTGCATCGGCGTTGCCGATGAGCCTTGGCCCAATGACCCGGAGCCGCCGCGGTGAGACACGATGTTCGCGCGATCGGGGTCATCCTTGCGATTGCGGCTGTGCTCACCGGATGCCAGCCCGCGCCTGCTCCTGCAACACAGCCACAGTCGGCGGTGACGGAGAATCGGTCCCGGGAGTCAAGCCCGCGCGATTCAAATCAAGCCGCGCCCGCCGCTGCATCAAATGACAACGCGCCGGCTGCCGCCGATCCCAGTGAGATCGCCGAAGTCCGCATTCACCATGAGGTGCTGTTGCACGCAGCGCTGTACCGCGCTGCGTGGTCATCGAGCGTGGGCGGTTCGTCCTTCGCCCTGCTCCAGCCGATGCAGGAACAAGACCCGCCTGACCTGGGCATTGAGGCGGAGGACTTTCGAGCGCGCGTGCTGCGCGAATTGCAGGACCTCGGCGTGCCGGTCGCGTGGGCCCTGTCCACTTGGCGCACGCAGTCGGCTGACTATTTTCCGGGAACCGATGAGCCTGCAACGCGATTGACCATTGCCGTGCTGCGCCGCGATTCCAACCAGGCCACGGTGACGGCTGAGGTCGGTGACCGGACCGCGGGGTCGCGATCATCGCGCCAAGGCGCGATCGCCACGTGGGACGGGGCGGCATGGAGCATCGAGCGCAACGGTCTTCGCGTGGAGTGGTGAACGGCGGATCGGTCATGGTGAATCAGGCTTGGGGCGATTCGACTTGATGTGATCTCGATACCGTCCGGGCCGGCCTGCATCGGTAACGGCCTGGAAGAACGCATCCACGCAGTGCAAGGCCTGTTCAGGGTCGCGATGCGAACACCCGCCAAGGTTTTCGGCAAAGATGCGCTTGAACTCAGGGTCGATCGCGAGCAACTGGCCCGCCGCGCGAAGTTGACTGACCAGGAACAGAGCCCGATCGATTTGACGGTTTTCAACGGCTCGGAGCCATTTTTCAGTGGTCCCCAGGAATGCAATCATCGGCAGTGCGTCACTTCCCATCATGCACCTCCTCGTGGGTTGTCCTCCGGGGAGGTATACGGGCTCGTGCAAGGCGGCGGGCATAGTCGGCGGTTCCTAAACGCCCCAGTCCGGCTGGCGTACCTAAGTGAGTCGGCCGGATTCGCGCAGACTTGCTCCAAACAGCGGTTCCTGCTACAGTCTTCGACTCGTTTTTGCAATGTGAAAGCGTCGGAGCACGTGTTGTCATGCCAACCCTGAACCAACTTGTCCGCAAACCCCGCCGCGCGCCCAAGGTCAAGTCCAAGACGCGCGATCTGGAAGGCAGCCCGCAGAAGCGCGGCGTGTGCCTCCAGGTGCGTACCGTCACCCCCAAGAAGCCCAATTCGGCGCTTCGCAAGGTCGCCCGCGTGCGCCTGTCCAACGGACGCGAAATCACCGCGTACATCGGCGGCGAAGGCCACAACCTCCAGGAGCACTCCATTGTGCTCGTGCGCGGCGGCCGCGTCCGCGACCTGCCCGGCGTTCGATATCACGTTGTGCGCGGTTCGCTGGACACCCTCGGCGTGGACGGCCGCAAGAAGGGCCGGTCCAAATATGGCACCAAGCGGCCCAAGGGATAAGTGACTTACGACATTCGATTTGAGATTGACACCGCCCGCGGTGATGCACGGTTCCGAAGCAGGTAATAATTTCATCGGCAGTAATCGCAACCCCGGAATGTCCCGGCGACCTCACGATTGAGTCGGTTGCGGTGAACCAAGCCCCAAGGAGGCATCCATGACAGGTCGCATTACCAAGTCAGAATGGCAACTCAGGCCCGATCCGCGTTTCAAGGATCGCGTGCTGGCCAAGTTCATCAACTGCGTCATGTACGACGGCAAGAAGGCGGTCGCGCAGCGCGTGGTGTATGACGCGCTGGAGCAGATT
>CAMPIL010000034.1 GCA_946886375.1 uncultured Phycisphaerales bacterium | reverse complement strand
TGAGACGCCAATACCGTCGAGAACTTTGTCTCGAGCGATTACCGGTGAGCCATTTTCCGCTGCGATTGATGCAATCCGTAACGAGGAATTTGACGCTGCAATCCCGTTTTTTTTACGACTTACCGAGGAGCGACCATTCTATCACATTGGTTGGCTGAGATTGGGCCACGCTCTGCGCGAGAAGGCGATGCGGATTCGTGATGATGACCGAGACTTGGGCGTCGACTCCTTCCAGAAGTCGATCGAAGCGCTGTCGCAAGCCCAGGGCCACTCTGACCCAGAGTACCAGGCACAAGCCTTGTACGAGCGCTCAAAGGCTTATTATCACCTTGGCAAAATGGATCACGAATCCACGGACATCCGCGACAAAGCAAAGAACGACGCCGTTGAGGCATGCAATCTTTCGTCAGATACAAAATACCTCACGTGGCTTGAATACCTGGAGCGATCAGGCCTTTAGCAAGTAGGATGGGTAGAGCGCTAGCGAAAGCCATCGCTAGTTGTTCGGCTCATGGTGGCTTCACAATGGTTCAGCTCACCCTACATTGAGCATCACGCCATACTGCTCAAACCTGGCCCGCCCCGGAACGTTCCAATAACTCTCTGGAACACTCCAAAGCCGCGCTGGAACATTCCAAGACGGCGCTGGAGAACTCTAAAGCCGCGCTGGAACACTCCAAAGCTGCGTTGGAACACTCCAACGCCGCGCTGGAGACTTCCAGAATCACGCTGGATAAAAGATGTGATGAATGTGAAGCCGGTCAAACTGCTCGAAGCGGCCCGAATCGCGCCGGCGCTTTGCCGTCGCGCGTCAATGGATTGGCGCGGGGGTGTTGAGGCGTGCGGCGGATTCGTCGCTGTATCTTGTATTTCAAGCATCAAAACCGCATTTCTGGAGCAATCAAGCAGTGCTGCGATCTTCGGCATGAGTGTTGCCTTTGTGTGCTGTGAACAGAGGAACCACACCCATGAACTCAACTCGATCACTTGATTTGCACCGCCTCGCCCCCCAAGCAGCGGCTGCCATCGTCTGCATCTTCGCACTCTTTTGGGCGGCCGGCTGCATGTCGATCAAGTCGCCGCCGGCTGATCTCGCCAAGCGCGAAGCGCCGCTTCCGCCGGGGGGTCAGAGCAGTTCGCAGCTACTTCAACGCATAGCGCATCCAATGCTCCGGTGCAGGAGGGCTGGGTAATGGAGTTTCAGGATCCGACTTTGCTCGCGCTGATCAACGAGGCGATCGCCAACAATCCTGATCTGCATTTGGCCGCAGCACGCTGGGAAGAGGCGCGAGCGCGCGTTCGCGTTGCATCATCGGCGCTCTGGCCGCAGGTGGATGCGGTGGGCAGCGCGAATCGTCTGGGCAATGGCGGCTTCTCGCAGCCGGGCGCCCCTGGGACCTTCAATCAGTACATTGTCGGCGCGCAAGTGAGCTGGGAGCTGGATGTCTGGGGTCGCTTGCGCTCCGGTGTTGCAGCGAGCGAAGCGTCTGCGGAAGCGGTTCGTCTTGATTATGAAATGGCGCGACTGTCGTTGGCATCCGCCGTGGCGGATGCGTGGTTCGTGGCGATTCAGGCGCGCCAGCAACTGGCGATCGATCAAGAGCATTTGGCTGCCGAGCAGCGCACCGCGCGCATCACAGGCGACAAGGTGAATGTCGGGGCTGGCAATGGCCCCTTGGATGCTGAGCTGGCGCAGGCCAATGTACGTCTGGCGGCCGATGCGATTCAGCGCGACCAACAAGCGATCGAAGAGACCCGCCGCGCTTTGGAGGTTCTGCTCGGCAGATATCCAGCGAATGAACTTGAGATCGCGGCGCATCTGCCGGCGTTGCCAGGCGAAACTCCCGCTGGTCTGCCATCGGAGTTGCTTGAACGTCGTCCTGACATTGTCGCGGCTGATCGTGACGTGGCCGCCGCGTTTCACTCGACTGAATCGGCCAAGGCTGCGCGACTGCCGCGCGTGACGTTGAGCGCATCGCTCGGATCGCTGATTGATCCGACAGAAAGGATCTGGTCCACCGGCGCGGACCTGTTGGGGCCGTTGTTCACGGGCGGGCGGCTGACCGCCGAGATCGACATCGCCACCGCGCAGCAGAAGCAGGCGATCGCCGCCTACGTCAGCACCGCGATCGCGGCGTTTCAGGAAGTCGAGTCAGCGCTGGCGAACGAGCAGTACCTCGAGCGGCGGCAGGACGAACTCGAGCAAGCCACCGCGCGCATGGCCGAGGCCAGCCGCGTGGGTGAGGACCGTTACGAGGCCGGCATGCTGTCGATCGTGGACCTGAACGTCATCCGCCAACAGGACTTCGACTCGCAATCGCTTCTCTTGCAGATTCAAACGGATCGTCTGCGCGAGCGCCTGCGGCTGTACCGCGCGCTGGGTGGAAACTTTGAAGTGCCGGCTGAACGAACCGCTGCGGTTGCGGGTTCATGATGATGCATCTACTGTCGAGTTAACCGCAGTGAGCCGCTTTGGCGAGTACGCGAATGCGTTTTCAATTCTCCGATCGCGGAAATCAGATTCGCTCTGAGCGCGCCTCGCAAGATGAAACTGCCCATGAACGCAATAGAGGCGAAACCTATCCATCTGTGTCCATTCGTCTGAAACTGCGGTTGCATCGCTCGGCGATGGACTTCAAATGGCGGCCGCGAGTGATGCGGCAGTTCGTGACGGCGGAAGAGGCTACTCATCAGTGTGCGATCTTCAAGCAAGAGCGGATGAGCGCGTTCTCTGCGGGCACGAGCGACATCGACGAAAGTCAATTCCTTTCCGCATCGAATCAAGATGCGGCACGCTTGTACTGATCTCACATCCAGAACTGCTGCTGATTCTCCCGAAGGGATGCTTGTGATCTCGCCTTCACACGTGTCAACTGCATCAGGTCGGTCCTCTGCAGCCGCGCTGCGGCGCCTGGTGCGCTTGCTGCTTCGTGTGACGCGCCGGAACGCCGCGCCCGGTTTCATGGTGATCGCGGCTCATCCCGATGATGAGGTGATCGGCATGGGCGCGCATCTGCTGGGATGCCGAGATGTCACGATCGTCCACACGACCAATGGTTCGCCTGACAACGGAGACGATGCCCGCGTTCACGGATTTGCCGATGCACGTGCGTATGCAGCCGCGCGATGGTGTGAGTTTCAGGCGGCGGCGGAGACGCTGCAAATTCCGCAGCATCGCACCATCTGCTTGGGCGTGCCCGACCAACGCGCGACATTGAACCTGGTCGCGCTCACGCAAGAGATAGAACTGGTCTTGGATGTCGCGCAGCCGATTGCGGTCTTCACTCATGCCTATGAGGGTGGGCATCCTGATCACGATGCCACGGCAGTTGCGACTCACGCCGCCGCGGCGCGACTGCGCCAGCGCACCGGCACTTCGCCGCTGATCGTTGAGATGCTCGGCTACCACGCCGACGAGAATGGAATCAACACCTCGACTTTTCTTGCTCCACAGAAGCCCGCGGAGACGTCGTGCGCGTGCACGCTCGCGCTGTCGCCGCAGCAGCGTGAATTGAAGCAGCGGCTGTTTCGCTGCTTTACGACGCAGCAGGCCGTGCTGCAGCCGTTTGGCACGGAGCGCGAGCGTTTTCGTCTTGCGCCGCAGTACGATTTTCGCCTGCCGCCACATCCGGGCCGGCTGTTTTACGAGTGTTTTGACTGGGGTATGAGTGGAGCGCTCTTCCGCGAATGTGCGGCCGATGCGCTGAATCAACTGCTGGGGAGACCCGCATGGGGTTGACCGTGCTCAACGTGGCATACCCGTTTGCGCCGGTGGGGCCCAACGCGGTGGGCGGGGCCGAGCAGGTATTGCATTCGCTGGATGCGGGGCTGGTGCGACGCGGCCATCATTCGATGGTGGTGGCATGCGAAGGATCGGAGATTTGTGGAGAACACATCTGCACGCCGCGCTTTGATCGGCCGGGCGACTGCCGCCAGCGCCGCGCCGCGCGTGAGTGCTATCGCTCAGCCATTTGCAGCGCGCTGCGTTCACAGCCAATCGATCTCGTTCACATGCACGGGTTTGATTTTCACGAGTATCTGCCGGCGCATGGTGCGCCTGTCCTGATCACGCTGCATCTGCCGCCCTTGTGGTATCCGCATCAAGCGTGGCGCTTCACGCGTCCGGACCTTTACTTGAATTGCGTTTCACAGTCGCAGCAGCGCACGTGCCGTTTCGCCGGCAACTTTCTTCCCGTCATTGAAAATGGCATTGCGGTTGAGCGATTCGCGAGAGCGGGGGCTGGGTCGCCAGCATCAGCGACCGGTCCGCACTCACTGGCCGCCGAGCAGTGTTCGCCAAGGACCGATGATTGGCCGCGGCGTTCATACGCGCTGGCGTTGGGCCGCATTTGCCCGGAAAAGAATTTTCATCAGGCCATCGACGCCGCTCGAGCCGCCGGCGTATCCATTGCGCTGGCGGGGGCGGTTTTCGGATATCCCGAGCACGAGGAATATTTTCTGCGCGAGATTCAGCCGCGATTGGGGAAGCGCGCACGGTTCCTCGGCCCGCTCGCACTTCGCCGAAAGCGGCGGCTGCTGCAATCGGCACGATGCCTGCTGGCGCCGAGCGTGGCGCCTGAAACCAGTTCGCTCGTCGTGATGGAAGCGCTCGCCAGCGGCACGCCTGTCGTCGCGTTTCGCTCCGGCGCACTGCCTGAACTGGTCGAGGATGGCATCACGGGCTTCGTCGTCGATCATGTCGGGCAGATGGCTCATGCCATTGGAGCATGCGAGCGCATTGATCCGCGCGTGTGCCACGACGTCGCGCGAAAGCGATTCTCGCAGAATCGCATGATCGACAAGTACCTTGACGCGTATGGGAGCATCGTGCAGAGGCGCGTGCGAACTGCGCCACTTCGCGAATCAACTGCGCACGCCGCCAGACCAAATCTGGTCGCTGAAGCGATGACTTCATTGGCGAGTTTGGAAGCGCTCGAACCGCAATGGTGGACGCTGTGGCAATCCTGCCCCGACAGAACGCCGTTTCAATCGCCTGCGTGGGCGTTGCCGTGGTGGCGTCATTTTGGCGTCAATGAGGCGGACCTGCTGGTCTTGGCGGCGTTCGAGATCCGAGGGGGCGCTCGCGAACTTGTCGCGCTGCTGCCGCTGCACCTGCGGCGCGAACGCGGCTCACGCCTGCGGCAACTGCTTCCGCTTGGCATTGGAACCAGTGATTATCTGAACGCGCTGGTGCGGCCGGGCTGCGAGCACGCCCTGTGCGACTTGTTCTCTGAAGTGAACGCCCGCACCGATTGGGACGAGTTCGTGATGCCGCAGGTTCCCCGCTGGTCATTGCTCTTCAAGAATGGCTTCGACACAACAGGCGGTGCGGGCCAGGACATGATCGAATCGTCGCTGAGCGGCGGGTTCTCCACGCGGTCGGCGGTGGATTGCGCAGAATCTGAACCTTGCCCGGTGTTGCATCTGCCGCGCGAGCTCAGCGCGCTCGCGCAGTGCTCGCCGCCAGCGCAATTGCATCGCTTCAGATACGAGCGGCGGCGCGCCCAGCGACTTGGAGTCGAATCCGAACCACTGGACGCCGCGCGCCTGCACGACTGGTTCTCCTCACTCTGTGAATTGCATCAAAGGCGGTGGGCGGTGCGTGGAGAGCGCGGCGTGCTGCACGATGAGCGGGTGCAGCGCATGCACCGGGACGTGATCCCCGCGCTGCATCAGCGAGGTTTGCTGCGCATGAGCGCGTTGCGAATGAACGGTCGTCGCGTTGCGGTGCTTTATGGCTTCGCCGATGCGCCCATTGCGCCCAATCGTGTGTGCTACTACCTCAGCGGCTTCGACCCCGCACTGCACCACCTCAGTCTTGGCACCATTCTCGTCGGCAACGCCATCGAATCCGCGGTGCAGGAACAAGCGGGGGCCTTCGATTTTCTGCGCGGGACAGAAGCGTACAAGAGCAAATGGGGAGCGCACAACGAAAACACCATTGAACTGCGCTGGTTCCGTGATGGATTGGCCAGGCAACAGATAAGGGCGATCGGCAACGGGCAATCGGCGTAGGAGATGACCAAAAGACCGGCAGCCGCGGAACAGTCAGGCATGCTCGACCGATTCACCGTGTCGCTGGATGTGGGCATCCGCACGTGCCGCGAAGACGATTTGCCCACGCTGGAGTGGTTCGGCATGTATGGCGCGGAACACGATTTCTTTCGCGAGATGTACGAGCGACACTTGCGCGGCGAAATGGTGATGTTGATCGCACAAGCCAATGGCGTCGCCTCCGGCCAGGCCTGGATCGATCTGCCCAGCGCGGACGAGCCAAGCGCATACATCTGGAGCGTGCGGGTTTTCCCGGCCCTGCAGCGGCTCGGGATCGGCACGCGGCTGATCAAGGCGGCGGAACAGATCATTCAGCGACGCGGCGCCACCATGGCCGCAATCAGCGCTGAGCGCGACAACTCGCGAGCGCTGCGCTTTTATCAGCGATTGGGCTACGCCGTTGATCCGCAGGCCACACGAATCGGCGTTCACTCGCTGGAGCATCAACTTCTCATGCGAAAGCGGCTTAACGGGCACTCGATCACGCATGGAGTGAACAGCAATGTTTGAGGTGGGCATCCGCTGGACGATCGGCGATGTCAGTGAGCGCGGATTTGAGGCGCTTCGCTACTCGATCCGTGGAGCATGGGGAATCTTCGGCGATCACGCGAACTATGCAGTGTGCGTCAACTCGATTTCAGTCGCCCAGGCCCAGCAGCGCACGGGTGCGCTTCGGGACGCGCTTCGTGGTGCGCTGCCGGTTGCGGTGCGCTGGATTCAATCGGCGCCGGAATTTCCCGCCTTTCTGCAATCGCGATTTGATCCGGGAATGGCGGAGGGCGTCGCGTGGAAATTCGCGCCGTTGCAGGTCTTTCCCGACCGATGCGAGATTGCGCTGGACAACGATTGCATTCTCTGGCGGCTGCCGGCCGTGATCGAGCAATGGCTGAAGAATCCGCAGGGTCGCTGCGTGCTTGCTGCGGACGTGCGGGTGGCGTACGGCCAGTTTGCTCCGTTGTGCGATGGCGCGCCGCGGAACTGCGGCATCCGCGGCCTGCCGCCGCGCTTCGATCTGGCGGGTGCGCTGCGCGATGCGCTCGATCATCTTGAAGCCCGTTGCGGCTCACCGGTTCAACTGGGGTCAGAACTCGATGAGCAGGGGCTGCAAACAGCCGCGCTGCTCGGTGCAGCATCCCGCCGAGTGGAATCCCCATCATGCCAGGCGACGCGCCGCCGCTGCCGCCTGTTGACGGTTCCCATCGATGATGTCACGCTCTGCTCGCCCTTTCATCCGCTGCACCAGCATTTGGGCAGTTGCGGCGCGCACTTTGTTGGCATCAACGCGCATCACACACCATGGAACTACTTTGGCCGCGCGGCTGACGACTGGATTGCCGAACACTGGCAGGCCAAGCGGCCCGAAATTGAGAGGCTGCTGGCCGCGATTGAGAGCGGCGCGTGATTTTGAACGACTGGCCCGTCATGTGGAATCGGTCCAGACGCCGCCCGGCGATCTCACGAATGTGACAATCTTTCCCTGGTCAGTAACAAGACCCCCAGTTGGAGACCACAATCATGAAATCCTCTAGATTAATAGCGCCATTGTGATTGGCGTCGCCACAGCTACTGCCTGGCGCCACCCAATTATTAATCACGGCAAGGAGATCATTGACGCTGACGGTCAAATCTCCCGTGACATCGCCAGTGCATGGAACGAAGAAGCTTCGCGATGGTCCATGGGTTTGGATCTGGCCCGCTGATTGAACGCCGCCGATGAGGAAGTATCCGAGCACGACATACGTTTCAGGAACGAAGGCGGGGCTGATCCACTCCCACATTTTGCCAGCGGAAATCGGTTCCATCAAAGCCGATGTGTTGCCAAACATGCGTCGCTGCAGGTCCGCATACGCCGTGGCCTGTTGTCAGGAGGAACGAGATGTTTGCGCAGCAGGCATCACATCCGTTCGTGCCGACCGAAACCCAGCCGCGAAAGCGAACCGAAACGCCGGGCGGCACAAACGATCCTTGTTGAATATCGACCCAGGAACCATCAATATACTTGTGAGCCTGCATGCCATACCCCACAGCGTAGTGGCAATCCTGAGGCGCGGAAATCGCAGCCGCCAAAATCATTGCTATTGCCGAGTGCATGGCCGAGATCATATCGATGTAGTGATTTGCGTCCACGCGGATGATCACGCGTTTGTCGCCGAATGCGAACAATGCCTTACGCGGCCGAGTAGAAATAGGTGAGTAGAAATGGAAATAGATGACTGGAAATAGGTGACGGTCACCTATTTCCGTCAAACCGTAGGGATCGAGACGGGGAAACAACCGCGCCGGCCTGTGCTGCGGCCCGATCTTTTGAATCCTGCCGTCGCGTGAACATCATTTTATGCTTGAACTCATCCACCAACGGCGCAATACTGTTGGGTGTTGGTCGGGCTGTGTGGCGAGAGCTGGGCTCGGAACGGGAGGCAACAATGAAGCCGCAGAAAGTCCCGGGTGCTCTCGCAGGTGCGGGCGTCGGGTTGCTCGTCACCGCGCCGCTCGTGGCGATCTTGTATCTGGCGTGGCGGGTCTTAGGGCTGCCGTTCGTGCCGTTCGCGGCGTTCGACCAGCTTACGCGGCTGCTGCCTGGGCCGGTTATTACGTTCGCGATCGAGTCGATGGTTCGGGTAATCCGGGCGCTGCACCTGGGCGCCACGGCCACGGTGGCCAAGACAGCCGAGCAGACGATAGCGGTCTTGCTTGTCCTCGCGGCGGGTTGCTTGGCCGGGGCCCTCTTGTTTTTCGTTGTGCGCCGATGGCGCATCGGGGCGCTGCGCGCCGGCGTGGTTGTGGGAGCGCTCGCGGCGGTGCTGGCGTTCGTGGTCACACTGGGCTATCGATCGGCCGCCCACCCGGCCATCGGGGGCGCGTGGGCGGCGCTGGCGTTTCTCGCGTGGGGTGCGGCCCTGGGCTGGGTACGAGCCGCCCTTGACAGGCCGCGTGCGCCGCTGGGCCAAGGCGCGGCGGTCGAGGTCTCGCGCGCTGATAGGCGGTGGTTCCTGATTCGACTGGGCGAGGCGAGCGCCACGGTGACGGTGGTTGGTGCGGGCCTGGGGGTGCTGGTCGGTCGCTGGACGACAGGGCGCACTGGCGCGCCGGCGCGGGGAGCGAAAGTCGTGTTGCCCAACGCGGATGACCCTGTCAAGCCGGCGCCTGGCACACGCCCGGAGTACACGCCGCTGGAGCGTCATTACCGCATCGACATCACGACCAGCCCGCCGGTGATCCGGGAGGACTCGTGGCGGCTCAAGATCGGGGGGCTGGTGGATCGCCCGATGGAGCTGACGCTCGATGATCTGCGCCGCTATGAATCGATGGAGCAGTATGTCACGCTGTCGTGCATCTCCAACCCGGTGGCCGGGGACCTGATCGGCACCACCCTGTGGAAAGGGGTGAGTTTCAAGCGACTCCTCCCCGACTTCAAGGTGCGTCCCGACGCCACGCACCTGAAGATCAACGCTGCGGATGGGTTCTATGAGTTCGTGGCGCTCGCGGACATCAACGCCGATGAACGCGTGATGCTGGCCTACGAGTGGGACGGCCAGCCCCTGTTGCCCGAACACGGGTTCCCTCTGCGAATCTACATCCCGGACCGCTACGGGATGAAGCAGCCCAAATGGATCGAATCCATGGAGGCCCTGGATCACTCGGAAGCCGGCTACTGGGTGAAGCGCGGCTGGGACCAGGAGGCGCGGATGAAGGCGACGGCGGTGATCGACACCATTGCCGTTGACATGATGATCGGCCAGGCCACGTCGCAAACGCTGATCCCGGTGGGCGGGATCGCGCACGCCGGGGCACGCGGCATTTCCAAGGTCGAAGTGCGCGTGGACGAAGGCGAGTGGCGGAAGGCACTTCTCCGCAGGCCGCTCTCGGCGCTCACATGGGTCGTGTGGCGGTACGACTGGCCGTTCCAAAAGGGCAAGCACACACTGACGGTGCGGTGCTTCGACGGCAACGGGACACCGCAAATCACCGAGGAGGCGCCGCCGCACCCGAGCGGCGCCTCCGGACTGCACAGCAAGTCGGTGATGCTGTAACCCATGGCTCGTCCATGAATCCGCGACCTACCTGCGCGATTCGCTGAATTGAGTTTTATAGAGACTACGCTCATGGCTTCAATGGCTGCAATAGCTCAACGCGATTTCCTACCGGATCCCGCAAGTAGAGACGAATTGCGCCTGGAATGGGAGCTTTGTCCTCTTCAATCGTTAGGCCAGCCGATCTGAGAGCACGACGACATTCCTCGAGGCTTCGTATGCGAAAAGCGATGTGACGGCGCGACGGCTCATTCATTGGAGGCTCAGCGTCAATGCCAACATGCAGCTGCATGTTGCCGCAGTTGAACCAAACACCTCCCCTACCTTTGAGAGCAACAGGCTTTTCGATTTCTTCGAAGCCTAGCAACCCGACATAAAATTGGCGCAACATGTCCTCGGAGTCACATGGTGCGGCGATTTGAACGTGGTCAATGCCCTCAATTTTCATGCTGAGGTACTCCTTCAGGATACGTTGCGGCGACATCGAGCACTCTAGGCCACTCGCGACTAGATCGGCACATGTTCAGAATAGTTGGGAAATAGGTGACAGTCACCTATTTCCACTTGGCTGACTCGTGCACTCCAAAAAAAGATAGGGGGCATGTACATCATCCGCGGTGCCGCCCGGCAATCGAAAAACTGTTGAAAGCGTTCATCGTCAGCAAAGGCGGAAGCGCGAAGTGTCTTTATGATTTGAAAGTGCACGTCGCCGATGAGTTTGGATCGAACCCGCCACTTTCCTAATTCAGCATGCTGTTCGCATACGTTCCGGTCAGGAGGATGAAAAGAATGCCTCTGCAATTCGAAAACGCGATGTCATGAGCCACAGAGCGCTTGACGCAGCACCCCGGCAACGTTGGATTCCGGCAGTGGGCGATCCTTCGTGCCGATCCACAGGCACCGGTGTGCCCTAGGAGGTCGGTTGCCGCGCATCTTCTGAATGGAGGCCACCACTAATGAACGCCAAAGGCACAACCGCCACTGCCAACAGAGCCGGCAAGGTCGGAGCCGCTCAATCTGATGGCCGCGAGATTCCCGAGCCGATCCGCAGCAGCCGGGGCGGATCCATCATGGGGCCGCGCAACCTGCCCTTGGAGCGCGAGAATCCTGACCTGCTCGCTTCACCTGACACCGACGCCGGCACGATTCCGAACCTCAAGTTCTCTTTCGCCGCCGCACGCAACCGCTTGGCGCCGGGCGGCTGGGCCCGCGAGGTGACGATTCGCGAGCTGCCGGTCGCCAAGGAAATTGCCGGCGTGAACATGCGCCTCAAGCCTGGCGGCATCCGCGAGCTGCACTGGCACAAAGAGGCCGAGTGGGCCTACATGCTCGCTGGCAGGGCTCGCCTCACCGCCGTTGACCAGCTCGGCCGCAACTTCATCGATGATGTCGGCGTGGGCGACCTGTGGAACTTCCCTGCGGGCATCCCTCACTCGATCCAGGGGCTTGCTGAAGGGTGTGAATTCCTGCTGGTGTTTGACGATGGCAACTTCTCGGAGAACGAGACCTTCCTCATCAGCGACTGGTTCGCGCATACGCCGCGCGAGGTGCTGGCCAAGAACTTCGGCGTCCCTGAGTCCGCTTTTGACAACCTCCCACGGGACATCGAGCACACGCGATGGATTCTCGCGGGTGAGGTGCCCGGCCCGCTGCCCGCCGACGCGGTCCAGTCGCCGGCGGGCCTCGTGCCCAGAACCTTCAGCCACAGCATGCTCGGCCAGAAGCCGATCAAGGCCCACGGAGGCCAGGTCCGTATCGCCGATTCCACCAACTTCCCAGCATCGAGCACCATTGCGGCGGCGCTGGTTGAAGTCGAGCCAGGCGGCATGCGCGAAATGCACTGGCACCCCAACGCTGACGAGTGGCAGTATTACATCAGCGGCCAGGGGCGCATGACGGTGTTCGCTTCGAGCGGGAAGGCCCGCACCTTCGACTACCAGGCGGGCGACGTGGGTTACATCCCGTTCGCGATGGGGCACTACATCGAGAACACCGGCGACGAGACGCTGCGTTTCTTGGAGATGTTCCGCAGCGACCACTACGCCGACGTCTCGCTGAACCAGTGGATGGCCCTTACCCCGCCGGAACTCGTGCAGCAACACCTCAACCTCGATGCGCAGACACTGGCTGCGCTGCGCAAGGACAAGCCCGTGGTCGTTGGCCCCAGGGATCAGCGCAAGCGGCCGACGCCCTGACGGACTTGATGAGGCGGCCAGTGGGATCGCCGGTCGGCGGACAACGCAAACGCCGCGCGATCCCGGATAAGGAAAGTAGGTATTGCCATGCTCGAGACCATTGTCGGCGCACTGCTGCCAGCGGTCGTCACCATTCTGCTGGGTTATCTCGCTGCGTGGCATCACGATTTTGGGGCGAAGGACGCGCCTGTCCTGAATCGAATCGTGATCGGCTACGCGCTGCCGCTTTCAATTTTCGTTGGAACGATCAGCACGACCCGCGACCAACTGCTCCAGAACCTGCCGTTTCTCATCGTGCTGGGTGTCGCCATGGTCGGCATGTACGTTGTGGTGTTCGCACTTTGCCGATTCGCCTTTCGCAACTCGCTGGGCCTGAGCGCGGTGAGGGCCCTGGCCGCTTCTGCGCCCAACGGTCCGTTCATCGGCTCGGTCGTACTCGGCCATTTGTACGGCCCGCAAAGCACGATTCCGGTTGCCATCAGCGGCGTCTTGCTCTATCTCACGGTCGCGCCCGCGACGGTGATTCTCCTCTCGCTGCACACCAGAACGGCCGCACCGAGTGACGCAGCGGCAACGTCGGCAACAACATCGCCCGTCGCGCCTCCCCCTGCGACCGTACCGAGGAAGATTGTCGAGGCGTTCGAGCATCCCATCGTCTGGATTCCCATCCTCGGCTTCGTGCTTGTGATGAGCGGTGTGCATGTGCCGAAACTGATCGCCAGTTCGTTGGCTGAGTTGGGACACGCCGCGACCGGGGTCGCGCTGTTCGCCGCTGGAGTCATACTCGCTGGCTACAAACTCACCGTCGATCGTGCGGTCCTGTCGCTGACGTTCACGAAGAACATCGTGCAGCCCGCACTGGTGCTGGCCGCCTTGGTCTTGCTTAATTACGGTGAACCGCTGCGCGGCGAGGCAGTGGTGATGGCTTCTCTGCCCACCGTCGTGCTCGTCGTCATGCTGGCTGTGCAATACGGGGTTGCTGAGAGCGAGGCGGCTTCAACCCTGTTCATCAGCACGCTCGCCTCCCTCGTCACCACGGCTGTGTTCATCGTCCTCACAAGCAAATAGCCCGAGCAATCCGCACGGGCGTCAATGTGCGTTACAAGCCAGAGTACCCGAAGCTCGAAAGCCCGCATCGATCAGGAGAAACGACTTGCCCTACGTTCTCGAACAACTTGCACTTCCGAACAGTCGTGCGTTGGCGAGTGTCGCGATCGCGCGCATCTGCGGCGTCGATTCAGTCGTTCAATCAGACCTGCTCGCCGTTGAAGAACCTCTGGAGATTCGGCTGGCTTTCGACGGTCAAAATGGAAAGCGCGTTCAGCAAGCCGTCTCGATCACGATGCGCACGCCCGGTCATGACCCGGAACTCGCCATCGGTTTCCTCTACACGGAGGGGATCATCGACGCACCGCGACAGGTCGCGAGAGTCACCAACTGCGGCGCGGGCAACGTGGCGTGCGTGAAACTGCGGCCCGGCGTCAGCGTCGATTTCTCTCGGCTCGAACGGCACTTCTATGCGTCATCGAGCTGCGGAGTGTGCGGCAAGGCGTCATTGGAGGCGGCCAGGGTGTGTCCGCGTGTTCGCTGTGCGATGGGACATCCCGCCGTCGAGTCAACGGTCATTCATCGCCTGCCGAAGACGCTGCGGGCGGCGCAAGACGTGTTCGAGCGCACGGGCGGCCTGCACGCGGCGGCGCTCTTCAATGTCGACGGCGATTTGTTGTGCCTTCGCGAGGATGTCGGCCGGCATAACGCGCTGGATAAATTGATCGGCGTGCAGTTTCTCGCCGAGCGCACACCTCTTCGCGAATGTGTGCTGATGCTGAGCGGCCGCGTGAGCTTCGAGCTCGTTCAGAAAGCGGCAGTGGCCGGCATCCCCATCGTGGCGGCGGTCGGCGCTCCATCCAGTTTGGCGGTGCGGCTGGGCCGCGAACACGGACTCAGCATCCTTGGCTTTGTTCGCGAAGATCATTTCAACATATATACCGGCAGCGAGCGCATACGAACGTGAAAGCAGCGGCAGCGCGTGCCGTGAGGTTCCTGAAATGGATAAATCGCAACAACAACCCAATGACAGCAACGCGGCGGTCGAAGACTTTGCCAATTATCATCCTTATCACCACGCCCCGCATCCGCCAGCGGAAGCCAATGGGACAACCGAAGCACCTGATGGTCAATTGAACGGCGGGCACGGTGAACTGCATCCTGAAACGTCGGAGAAATTAATTGGCCTTCACCAGCGAAAGCCGGAGCGCAAGGCCACTGGAATGAAAGCCGTTGTTTCGAGCTTTCAGTTTGCCTGGGGTGAGGCCGGACTCGTGCGCGGCACACTGCCGTTGCTTGAAGTCAACCAGAAGGGCGGCGTTGATTGCCCCGGATGTGCCTGGCCGGAAGCCGATGGCAAGCGTTCGCCGTTCGACTTCTGCGAAAACGGCGCGAAGGCTATCGCACACGAGTCGGACCACCGCCGACTGACGCCCGAGTTTTTCGCCCGTTACTCCGTCGCCGAGTTGTCCGAACAATCTGACTATTGGCTTGAACAACAGGGCCGGCTCACCGAACCGATGGTCCTCCGCGCGGGCGCGACGCATTATCAACCTATCTCTTGGGACGATGCCTTCACACTGATTGCCCAAGAGCTCAATGCGTTGGCATCGCCGAACGAGGCGGTTTTCTATACATCCGGAAAGGCTCCGAACGAAGTCGCGTTTGCTTATCAACTCTTTGCCCGGCAGTTCGGCACGAACAACCTGCCCGACTGCTCGAACATGTGCCACGAAGCGAGCGGCACGGCGCTGACCATGGTCCTGGGCTTCGGCAAGGGCACGGTCAAGCTGGAGGACTTCGGCGTGGCGAAGCTCATTTTCATCGTCGGCCACAATCCGGGCACGAACCACCCGCGAATGCTCACGTCGCTGCAGGAGGCCAAACGCAACGGCGCGAAGATCGTCGCCGTGAACCCGCTGCCGGAAACCGGGCTGATCTCGTTCATGAATCCACAGGAGCCGTCCGGGTTGCTCGGCCACGCCACGCCGATCGCCGACCTCTTCCTGCAGATTCGGGTCAACGGCGACGTGCCGCTGTTCAAAGGGATTCTCAAGGCGCTCGTCGAAGCCGAGGACGCTCAGGGCAATGTCATCGCCTGGGACTTCGTGAATGAGAACACGGTCGGCGTCCAGGCCCTGCTCGACGACGTGCGTGCGGCGAATTGGGATGAAATCGAACGCGCCTCAGGCGTTGATCGGTCGCAAATCCAAATTGCCGCCGAATGGGCCAGCTCGACTGATCGCATCATTTGCAGTTGGTGCGGGGGAATAACGCAGCATCACAACGGACCGGGCAACATCCGGGAGATTCTGAATCTGCTGCTGCTGCGCGGGGCGATGGCCAAACCCGGCGCTGGCGCGTGTTGTGTTCGCGGCCACTCGAATGTGCAAGGCGACCGCACGATGGGCATCTGGGAGCGGCCGCGCCCGGAGTTTCTCGATGCGCTTGTAGG
>CAMPIL010000033.1 GCA_946886375.1 uncultured Phycisphaerales bacterium | reverse complement strand
ACCGGCAGCGATGCGCTCGCCGACTGCCGAGGCGCCGCTCCGCCGCGTGCAAAATCTCTGTTGTACCTGTTGCAAACAGCAGTGCGGTGGTCTCGATACAACGGATTATGACGAAAAGTCGTTTTGGCTGCGCCGGGGGCAAGACATTCGGCTCATTGACTGTCCGCCGCCATACCTGTTGCATCTCTCGCCGCCCTCGCCTGCGCTCAGCCCGATCTCAACCGGTACGCCATCACCGTTCGGCGCCGCAACGCGAAGAAGCGCTGACCCAACCGATGATTTTCCATTTCAGCGAGTGCGCCTTCATCGCCCGCCACCGCGATCACTTGCACGCGCGACTCAAGCCTCGCCGCGAGCGGCCAGCCCTCCTGTCGGATTGACTTCATTCATCCCGCCCCTGTTTCTTTGCCCTGTTCTTCGCTCCGTTCCTCTGGCCCCTCGCTTTCCGCCCCCGTTCCTCCGCCCGATTTCTCCGACCCGTTTCTCTGCTCGGTTTCTCTGCCCGGCTTCTTCCGCTTCAGCGTTCCTGCCCCGTTCATGCCCGCCTTGGCCATGCCATGTGCTTTGGTCCGTGGCGGGACCGCTGTGCGTTCACCACCTGCGTCCATACCATATGTCCGTGCTGGTTCTTCACATTCTCCAAGGTCCGGACCGCGGCAAGAAGTTCGAACTTCCCGCGCATGAGCCGCAATTGATCGGACGATCCTCCGAGGCTCTGCCCATCACCGACGCCACCGTCAGCCGGCGGCACGCCGAGTTGACGCCCGATGAGGGCAAGTGGTTCCTGCGCGATCTGGAATCCGCCAACGGAACCTGGGTCAACGGCCAGCGCATCAAGGACCGGGTTCAACTTTCCGCAGGCGATCAAATTCGATGCGGCTCGACGCTGCTGGTGTTCGCGCTGACGCCTGACGACAAGCGGCCGACCACCAGCATGATTTCGATGATGCCCGCCGAGGCGTTCGACACCACCATTGAAAGCCAGATGGCGCCGCAACTTTCCACGATGATCGCCAGCGCCAGCGATCCCGCCCTGGCCGCAGCCGAGCACTTGCGCGTGATTTACGGGCTCACCGCGCTCACCGCGTCCACGCTCGATCGCACGGAACTGCTGGAAAAGGTGATGGACCTGATTTTCGCCGAGTTCCGTCCCGACCGCGGCTTCATTCTCCTGCAGTCATCGCCCACCGAACGGCCTGAGCCGGCTGTGGTGCGATACCGCATTCGGCCAAAAACGCTGGATGAAGGACGCATTCCCGTCAGCCGCACCATCGTTCAGCACACGCTGGAAAAAGGCGAAGGCATTCTCTCCACCAACGCCATGAACGATGATCGCTTCCGCTCCGGTGATTCAGTGCGCGATTACGGCATCCGCTCGGCCATCTGCGTGCCCATCCGCGCCGGCGAACACACCTTTGGCGTAATTCACATCGATTCATCGCTGATGAACTTCACCTTCGCGCCCGAGCAACTGCGGCTGATGAACGCCATCGGCCTGCACACCGGGCTTGCGCTGCAAAGCGCACAGGTGCTCAGTTCCAAGATGCAGACCGAGCGACTCGCCGCGATGGGTCAAACCGTGGCGTCGCTGAGCCACTCCATCAAGAACATTCTGCAGGGGCTGCGCGGCGGGGCCGACGCGGTGGAATTGGCCCTGAACAAGGGCGATCTTCACCTCGCCAAGGAAGGCTGGCCGATTCTGGCCCGCAATCTCGATCGCATCTACGCGCTGACGCTGAACATGCTGGCGTATTCCAAGGCCGGCGGTCCGCAAAGCCTGGAAATCGAGCTGACCTCGCTGAACAGGTTGATTCAGGAAGCGGCGGAACTGGTCCAGCCACAGTGCGACCGCAAGCGCGCGGGGCTCATGTTGGATCTCGCCGACGACCTGCCGCCGATTCCCGTCGACGCCAATGCCCTTCATCAGGCGCTGATGAACCTGCTCACCAACGCGCTTGAGGCGATTCCGGAGAAAAAGGGCGTGATCACGGTGACATCTCGCTTCATTCAAAGCACGCAGGAGGCACAGATCATCGTGTCGGACAACGGGCCGGGCATCGATCCGGAATGGCACGAGATGATCTTCGAGGCGTTCGCTTCCACCAAGGGCCAGCGCGGCACTGGGCTTGGCCTCGCCGTGACACGGAAGATGGTGGCGGCGCACGGCGGCCGCGTGGAACTCGACACAGCCGTGGCCAAGGGCGCATCGTTCATCATCACGCTGCCCAGCGATCGCGCGATGTCCGATCCCGCCGACACCCGGCTGCCCAAGCCGCTGAGCGGTTCGCAACTCGACCTTGTGGATGAATTTGAAGAGTGAGCGATGATCGGCATGCCTTGCGCGGCCGAGGTCGCTGGGTTATCGGGGCCGCAGGATCAAGATCTGCTGATGATGCGGGAGTCGTTGCGGACTCCTCACCACCGCAGCCGGTCTTGCCGATGACATAACTCAGCCTATCATCACGCGGCCTCACCCAAGGAATAGAAACCACAATGGACATGTTCGGCCGAAACCGAAACGCTGATCTTCCCGCCGGCACGCCTGACTGGCCCGCGGTCGGTCCATCGACCGGCCCCAGCGCGGGCGTCCACCTGCCGGGCATCAACAATCTGCCGGGGGCTGCTCCTGAGCATCGCAACGCCATGCAATACCAGCGCACGCGCGAAATGACGATGGAGGAGTTGCTGCTGGAGAATCGCGTGCTGTTCCTGGTGGGTGAGATCAATCACGCCACCGCGGCCCGCATCATGATGCAGATGCTGTATCTGGAAGACCAGAAACGCGGCCAGGAGATCAACCTCTACATCAACAGTCCGGGCGGCAGCGTGGACGATACGCTGGCGATCTACGACACCATGCAGTTTGTCAGTTCCGACGTGGCCACCTACTGCATCGGCCGGGCGTACTCCGGCGGCGCGGTGCTCTTGTGCGCCGGCACTCCCGGTCGCCGCCACATCCTGCCTCACGCCAAGGTCATGATTCACCAGCCCTACGGCGGGGTGACCGGCCAGACCACCGACATTCAGATTCAGGCCGAGCAGATCATCAAGGCCAAGCAGACGCTGAACCAGATCATCGCCAAGCACACCGGCAAGCCGGTGGAGCAGGTGGCCCGAGATGGCGAGCGCGACAAGTTCTTCAGCGCGCAGGAAGCCAAGGACTACGGCCTTGTGGATGAAGTCTTCAGCCCGGAAAAGAAGAAGAAGGAAAAGAAGTAGCCTTTCGCCGCTTCCCGACACGGAACATTCATGTCAACCCTCATTCCCATTGTCATCGAGAAAACTGGCCGCGGCGAGCGCGCGTACGACATCTACTCGCGGCTGCTGAACGACCGCATCATCTTCCTGGGTGGCCCCGTCACCGACGAAGTGGCCAACCTGATCGTCGCGCAGATGTTGTTCCTCGCCAACGATGACGCCAAGAGCGACATCAGCCTGTACGTCAATTCGCCCGGCGGAAGCGTGACGGCCGGCCTGGGCATCATCGACACCATGAACTTCGTGCCATGCGACGTGGCGACGTACATCATCGGGCAGGCCGCGTCGATGGGCTCGCTCATTGCCTGCTCCGGCGCCAAGGGCAAACGCTTCTGCCTACCCAACTCCAAGAACCTGCTGCACCAACCGCTGCTCGGCGGCGTGCTGGAAGGCCAGGCGACCGACCTGGAAATCGAAGCCCGCGAAATGCTGCGTCTGCGCGAAGTGCTCTTCCGCATCTACGCCGACCGCACCGGCCAGCCGCTGGACAAGGTCGCCGCCGACTGCGAACGCAACAAGTGGCTGAACGCTGAAGAGATGGTGGCGTACGGCCTGGCCGACCGCGTTCTGGATCGCCTGCCGGAAGGCGTGCGGCCCAAGCGCGTCGATCAGGACAACGCGTAACACGTTCGCACGCAGCGCCGCGACGAGGTTCTCACCAAGGCTCCTATGTGACTGGGAGTGCGGGGCGTACGCTGCATCGCGCCCGCGCGCGACACACTACTGCAAAGTCGCGGCGTCAGCCCGGCGGATTACTCGGCGGCGGCTGACCCACACCGCGCTCCGCTTCGCCGTAGAATCACCCCGATGATGCGGCTTGCAGGCATTGGCGTGCTCATTGGGCTGGCCTTGGCGTCCGGCTGCGGACGGTCCAGCCGCGTGGCCGAGGAAAACCAGCGCCTGCGATTTGAAGTCATCGAACTTCAAAACCAACTTGAGTCCCAGCAGCAGCGCAACCAGGAATTGCAGCAGGAATTGCGCCAAGCCGCGACAGCGCCCCAAACTCTTCCTGAGGACATCCGTGCCGTCATTCCGCACGTGATCAGCCTTTCCATCGAGAAACTGAGTTTCGCGCGCGACACCGACGGCGATGGCAAACCGGACCTGCTCACGCTGTACATCAAGCCGACCGACGGTCGGGGGCGGTTCGAGCAACTCGTGGGCACGCTGTCGGCGGCGGCCACGCTGATTCCGCAGAACGCCGAACCCGTGAGCATCGGCCGGGTGCAACTGACACCCGCCCAGGTGCGCGATGCCTACCGCTCCAGCATCACCGGCACGCATTACACGGTCGAACTGCCCATCCAGATTCCCGAGGGATTGGACGAGAAGCAGGCGTTTGTCCGCGTGGTGTACGCCGATGGCCGCACGGGTCAGGAACTGGCCGCCGAGCGAATCATCGAACTGGGAGACGGGCGGTGATGGATGCTGATAACCTCGAATCGGCCGCTATACTCCGCCGCATGCGAAGAATGATCGCCGTCATCGCGCTGCTGCTGGGATTGGGATTCTGCGGCTGCCAGAAGGCGCTGTTTCCCAAGGACGCGCCGCGCACGCAGTACGAGACCTACGACCGCATGCGCAGCAAGGCTCCGCCGCTGGAAGAGCCTGACGTCTTCGGCAATCCGCAACCCGCGCTGCGGGCGCGACTTTCCCAGTCCCGATAAGCCGCGTAGTCCTTACGTGTTGCAGCAGCATCTGCGCCGCAGCAGCAGAGCAAGGATTTCTCAAAGGTTTTCGACGGTTCGCATCCGATAGTTGGTGTACAACATCCGGCGAGTGAACCGTGGCAGCCAAACGAACCAAGTCATCGCGCGTAACCCGTCCCTCTCGTCGCACCCAGATTGTGTGGGTGACGTTCCTCGCGGCCATGACCGCCGTCACAGCCATGCTGGCGGTGCAGGGCACCGAGCGTCGGACCGGCTTTTTGCTCACCAGCCTTGAGACCGTGGGCGGCGCCTCGACTGGAGGAGATGGCCTGTTCCAGATCGCCACGCCCGTCGATTCGGCGCGCTGGACCGGAATCGTGATCCATCACTTGGGCGAACCAGCCGGCGACGCCGAATCCGTCGCGCGCCTTCACCAGCAGCAGAACATCAAGGGATTGGGATTTCACTTCCTGATCGGCAACGGCAACGGGCTGGGCGACGGCGTGGTCCACGTCGGATACCGCTGGAACGAGCAACTGCCCGGGGCGCACGTCATCGGCGCCAAGGGCGACTACCACAATCAACATTCCATAGGCATTTGCCTGATCGGGAACGGCGACCGCCGCTCGTTTACCGACCGGCAGTACGCGCAGTTGATCAACCTGGTGCAGCGGCTGCAGGCAGAGTTGCACATCCCCGCCCGGAACGTCTATCTGCACCGGGACCTTTCCGACCAGACCACGAGCCCGGGCAAGTTCTTCGCGCTGGCACGGGTGCAGGAACAATTGCTCAAATAGCCGGGCTGCCTGGCTTGGAGCGTTGATCGTTCCGCCGCAAGTCATTACCCTCGTACGATTCCAGCGGCTCTCTCGACTATCATTGGAGAGCGTCGTTACGTCCCCGGCGTCCAGGTTTCTGACGCCGGCGCATCATTTCGCCTGGCGGGCCTGGGTTGTTCTGTCGTCCCGGCCATGCCTGATTGAGCCATCCGGTCCGTTCCTCTGCCGCCCATGTCGGACAAAAAGGTTATTGCTGGGTACCGCGTACTGGCGAAGATCGGCACTGGCGCCGCGTCTGAGTTGTACGCTGTCCAAGATCCCAAGACCAAGCAGGTGTGGGCGCTCAAGCATGTCGTGCGGCATTCAGAGAAGGACGACCGCTTCCTTGAACAGGTCCTGCAGGAATACGCGGTGGGCTCGCGGCTCAAGCATCCGAACGTGCGCGGCATGCATCGCGTGGTGAAACACCGCAAACTATTTTCCGTGAATGCCATTTCGCTGCTGATGGAACTGGTGGACGCCACGCCGCTGGACCAGCGCCTGCCTCGCACCGACACGCAAGCGGTGAAGATCTTCCGCCAGGTCGCGGCGGGTCTTGCGCACATGCACGGCCGGGGTTTCGTGCACGCAGACATCAAGCCAAGCAACGTGCTCGTGACCGATGAAGATGAAGTGAAGATCATCGACCTGGGTCAGGGCTGCCCGATCGGCACGGTGAAGAAGCGCATCCAGGGCACGCCGGGGTACATGGCTCCGGAACAGGCGCACCGTCAGACCATCACAGAGAAAACCGACATCTACAACTTGGGCGCGACGATGTACTGGGTTTTGGTGCGCGAGGTCATTCCCACTGCGCTGCCGCCGAAGGAAGACGGCGGTCCGCTGTATTCCGGCGCGCTGGACGCCGAGATGGTCACCGCGCCCATTCCGCCGCACGTGAGGAATCCGCGCATCCATCCGCTGTTGTCCAAGCAGATCATGGATTGCGTGCAACTGGATCCCGACGACCGGCCCGAATCGATGCAGTTTGTCTGCAATCGCCTGGATCTGATCGCCGAACTGCTCGAGCACCCCGCCAACGGCGGCCCGACCGTGCCCGCAGGCGAAGAAACGCAGTTGTGACCCCGCGGCGCGATTGCTGCCCCGGGATTTCAGCCCAAAGATTCCCAAGAAGCAATAATGAAACGCCGCGACGTGATGGCGGCGATTGCGGTTGCGCACTGATGTCGAATCTTTCCACCTGTCGCCGCTGCGGTTTGATTCAGTTGATGCCGGCGGTTCCCGCGGAGCATCGGGTTCTGTGCGCGCGCTGTGGCACGCGGTTTCAGCAGCGCAGCCGATCGCGAAGCGTTGATGTTGCCGCGACCGCGCTCGCCGCGCTGATTCTTTACCCCCTGGCCGTCAGTCTGCCCATCATGAAGATCGAGCAGTTCGGCCATCACAGCGAGACGAGCATTCTGGGCGGAATCACGGCGCTGTTCGGCGGCGGGCAATGGTTCCTGGGGCTGGTCGTGCTGTTGTGTTCGGTGATCTTTCCGTTGGGCAAACTGCTCTCGCTCCTGGCGTTGAGTCTTGGAGGCATGGGGATGGCGCACCATCATCGCGCGCTGACCTATCGGCTGGTGGAATGGACCGGCCGCTGGGGCATGTTGGACGTGCTGTTGGTGGCGATCCTGGTCGCTGCGCTGAAACTCGGCGACGTGATGGACGTGACGCCGGGGCCGGCCGCGGCGGCTTTCGCGGTGTGCGTGGTGCTCAGCCTGCTCGCCACCGCGCTGTTTGATCCGCGCAGTGTTTGGGAGACGCAATCGTGAGCGAGCCAACGTCATCACCGTCCCAATCGCGATCGCAAGCCGCGGATTTCTCTCCCGCTGCGCCGCTGCCGACCGCGAAAATCGAACCGCGCCGCAGGTTCTCCTGGGCGTGGCTGCTGCCGGCGTTGGCGGTCGTCTTCGCGGCGTGGCTTGGATACAAGGCATGGCTGGTGCGCGGCGTTCGCATTACCGTGCAACTGGATGACGGCTACGGCCTGAAGGCCGGCGACGATGTGCGCTACCGCGGCATCGCGGTCGGAAAAATCGACTCCGTCACCGTTCTGCCCGATCTTCAGAGCGTCTTTGTCGCGGCCCGATTGAACAACAATTCCGAGCATCTGGCCCGCGCCGGCAGCCGATTCTGGGTGGTGCGCCCGCACTTGCACCTCACGCGTGTGGAAGGGTTGGAAACGCTGATCGGCCCGCGCTACCTCGCCGTGCAACCCGCGCCCGCCGAACTCATCGCCCACGCTCAAGCGCAGCGAGATTTCGTCGGCCTTTCCCAGCCGCCCGCGGTCGAACAAATCCAACCCGGCGATCTGGAAGTGATCCTGCAGGCGAAACAGCGCGGCAGCCTGCAGCCCGGCGCGCCAATCACCTATCGCCAGACGCGCGTGGGAACTATTCTCTCAGTCGGTCTCAACGGCGATGGCAGCGCGGTCGAGGCGCGGGCCCACATTCAACAACCCTACGTGCAACTCATCCGCCCCAACACGCGCTTCTGGGATGTCGGCGGAATCCAGGCGCGCTTCGGACTGACCGGCGTGTCAGTGGAAATCGAATCCACCGAAGCGCTGCTCAGCGGCGGCGTCGCGCTCGCCACGCCTCCGCCAGACAAGGCGGGCGGCGACATCGTGCGCACCGGTCATCGATTCTCGCTGTCACCGGCCGTCGAGAGCGACTGGCTTGAATGGCAGCCGATGGTCGCCATTGGCAGTTCGCTTCTGCCGCCGGGCGTTGCACCACCCAGTCCGCTGCGCGCGACGATTGGCTGGAAGGAAGGCCGCTGGATCAAAGGCCAGCGAACCAACCACGGTTGGGTGCTGCAAACCAGTGAAGGGCTGCTCGGCCCGGCGGACCTGCTCAAACCCGCCGAGAAGGCCGATCCCGACACAACCGTGCTGGAAATTGCGGGCACGGTCGTGCCGCTGAACACCGCACCGGCATGGGAGCAGAACGGCCTTGGGTTGTTGAAGGCTGAGGTGGTTCGCACGGCATGGCCCGCGTCTGGGCGCCGCAGCGTCCGCGAGCCGGAGGAATGTCTTGTGATCGCTGATCCCGCCGAGCCGCCGCTGCCTCTGGCCACCTCGCGCCTCACGTTGAAAGATGACACCTGGGTGATCGACCCGGCGATTTCGGTCAGTTCGAACCTGCACGGAGCGTGCGTGGTTTCGCGAACCGATGGCAAACTGCTGGGGTTTCTGATCCAGCAGGATGATGGCCCGCGCGTCGCGCTGCTGCCGCCGCCGGCCTTGGCGGTCCGGTGAACGCGCGGCTTCGGCTCCGCTACACTTTGCACATGCCGCCATCGGTCAAGGAAACCAAATCCCGTCGTCGCAAACCACTCACGTACGCTCAGTCTGGCGTTGACATTGAAGCCGGCGACAAGGCCGTTGACCTCATCACCTCGATGGTCAAGCGCACGCACGGCCCGCGCGTGCTTGGCGGGTTCGGCGGATTCGCGGGCATGTTCCGGCTGGACTACAACGAGCAACTGTTCAAGCGCAACTTCAAGGAACCGGTGCTGGTGGCGTGCACCGACGGCGTGGGCACCAAGGTCAAACTCGCCGCCGAAATGGGCGTGTACAACACCGTCGGCATCGACTGCGTGGCGATGAACGTCAACGACATGATCGTGCAGGGGGCCGAGCCGCTGTTCTTTCTCGATTACCTGGGACTGAACAAGGTCATTCCCGAGCAGACCGCGCAAATGGTGGAAGGCGTGGCGAAGGGCTGCGAACTCGCCGGCTGCGCGCTGCTGGGCGGCGAGACGGCGGAAATGCCCGACGTGTACGCGCCGGGCGACTTTGACATCGCCGGCTTCGCGGTTGGCGTGGTCGAACTTGAGCGGGCCGTCGATCCCACGCGCGTCGAGAAGGGTGATGTCATCATCGGACTTGCGTCCAGCGGCGTGCATTCCAACGGTTATTCGCTGGTCCGGCGGATTGTGAAAGACGCCAAACTCAAACTCGACCGCGCCTACTCCGATCTGGATCCCAAGCGCACGCTTGGCGAAGTGCTGCTTGAGCCCACGCGCATCTACGCCAAGACCATCGTCAAACTGCTGCGCAAATACACGGTCAAGAAAATCGTCAGCGGCATGGCACACATCACCGGCAGCGGTTTGCCCGGCAACTTGCCACGGGCGTTTTCAGAAGACCTCGATGCGCGCATCGATACGAATTCCTGGACAATCCCGCCGGTGTTTGAGTTCCTCGAAAAGCACGGCAACGTCGAGCGTGCCGAAATGTGGAACGTCTTCAATATGGGTGTGGGTTATGTGCTGATCGTCCGGCCGAGTTTCGCGGATTCCATCATCAAGCACCTTCGCCGCAGCAACGAAGAGGCGTGGATCATGGGCGAAATCGTCAAAGGCTCAGGCGGCGTTCAACTGGTTTGAACGGCCCGGGGCGCACATGCACGCAATGCTCCCTACCCGGGTCGCGTAGCGACCCGGCTACCACTTAATGTTGTGGCTACGATTCTCCTGCGTGATTCATCGCGTATTGAGATTCATGCCTTTTGTTCTAATCGGCGCGCTCGTCAATTTCGCCGTCGCGTGGATGTGCGTCATCGCGTGGAACCCGCAGTGGATTCGCACGTTGATTCCCGCGAGTCGGCAACTGTCAACCGAATCGCGCGAGCTCTGGTCCCACGCGTTTGGGCCGTCGGTGTTCATCGATGATGTGGCTGACATGCACTCGCCGCAGGCCCAGGCCGCGCCGCGGTCGGATGTGTTCGGATCGCAGGTGTTTCAAGTGTGGGAGCAGGCGACGGCGAAGCCCGGCTCGACGCGCCTGTACCTGGGCGATGCGCTGCGGCCGATGCCGCCGAGCATGGTCGTCATTCGCGCGGGCTGGCCGTTGCGCGCATTTGAATGCCGGATCATCACCGAGCCGCGCGGCATGCCGCGCAACATGACCACCGCCACGCGCGGCGGCTTTACGCTGCGGCAACCGGCGGCAGGCGGACCCGGATCGGCGCGCATCGACCTGCCATATGTTCCGATGCTGCGCGGATTCACCATCAACACGATTCTGTATGCCGCGCTGGCACGCGGATTATCTTTCGCGCCTGGTGCGATTCGGCGCGTGCTCCGCGACCGGCACGGCCGGTGCACCAACTGCGGGTACGATTTACGGGGCGTGAGCCATCACGCCTGTCCGGAATGCGGCTACGCCACGATGGCAGGAGCACGTCATGCTTTGCGCGATTGTGATGTTGACTGCGCTGGCCGCTGAGGCGACCGCGCCGCCAGAAATCCAACTGCACCGCTCGCAACTGGACAACGGCATCCGCCTTGTGCTTGCGCAAGTCGAAAACGCGCAGAGCCAGACCACCTTCACGTTTCTTCCGCTGACGATTGCCAACGATGACAAGGACCGCTCCCAGTGGTCGCACCTGCTTGAGCACATGCTCATTCGCACGACCGATCCGTTGGAACTGCACGCCGAAGGCGTGACGTTCAACGGCGAGACGACTTCGATGTACCTGCGCATGGAAACGTTCGCGCAGCCTGCGAAATGGAAAGAAGCACTGCAGCGGCACGCGAAGTGGCTTAACGCTCGCGCGTTTGATCCGCAATCCCTGGCGCGCGAGAAGGCCAACATTCAGTTGGAGGAACAATCCACGGCCGCTCAGTGTTACACCGGCAAGTTCGCGCTGGCGGCGTGGAACCAGGTTGTCCGCCACGGTGCGCCGCATGCATCAGTTCACGGCGACGTTGCCAACGCGACAGTCGAAGCCGTGCAGCAGTACGCCGCCGACAAGGTTCCGTTTGACGATTCAATGACGATCGCCTCCATCGGCCCGGCGCCAGTCGAGGAAGTCCGCGCGGAAATTCAACGGCTGCTGGGCACAGCCGAGCGCAAAACCATCGCCCTGCAATCGGCTGAACGTGAGGGCGGCATCGTCGGCAAGTCGTTCCGCGCGACGTGGGACTTCCCGACTCGCCACGCGATGTGGTTCTGGAAACTTCCGGATCGCGAGCCGACGACGCTCGCTGCCGCGGCCATCGTCGGTCAGGCGATTCACACTTTCTTCTTCACCGATCCCAAACTTCGCGGCGCTATCCGGCAAGTTGGTGTCAATCCAGCGGTGCGCGTGCCCGAAGGCACGTACCTGATCGTCGATTGCTGCCTGCCCGACGGCGGCAAGGCCGAGGAGGTGTGGTCGATGCTGAAGCCCGCTATCGTGCAACTGGCCGAAGGAGGCGCCCGCCGGCCCCTGCTCGGCATGACCGGCCCGATGATCGCGCAGCAGCTTGATCCCGCGCCGGATTTGGCCGCGTGGCGGCAGCAACTTCCGCCCGCAATGCGCGACAACGCCGAAGGCGTCTGGCTTCTTTCGAGCCTGAACTTCGAATACCCATGGGGAACCAAGGCCAGCGAAATTCACGCGCTGCTCGCCACGCCTGACAAGAAGGCGATTGACGTTGTGCTGGATGCGCTGATCAGCGCTGAGCCGGCAACGCTCACGCTGGAACCGACAAGGCAGCCTGCAACCGCGCCGGCCTCGGGCGAGTGAATGCACACGCAACAACCGCAGCGCACAGCGATTTCACGCCGTCTGCGCCGCTCGCGCCTGCGGGCCGTTGCGCTTGCCCGCAAACCGCCGCTTGGGCTTGTTCGGATCGTACTTGTGACCCTCGGGCGTCTTGATGTTGTGCTGAGCCATGTACGCCCGCACCTCATCCAGCGTCGCGAAGAGCCGCTGAAAATCTTCGGACCAGATCGTGATGTCGAATTTGCGGTAACTGCCATCGGGCTGAGGCACGCCTTCGACAATCTTCAGGCACGGGTTGCCATTAGACGCCTTCTTGATCTGAAGCGCGTACTTGCGCGTGCCGACGGAATCAAACGCCCAGGTCTTCACGATCTCCTGCGGCTTGGCCTTGCTGGATTTCGTGTTGTGGCTGCTCACCATCGCGATGCTCCTCAAAGTTGGATGAAACACAGATCTGTTTGCGTTCTGTTATACCATACATAGACCTAATATGCAACGGGAAAAATGACGGATTCAGCCCTTGAGGTCGGCTGGCGCGCAAATGCTGTTGCCTCAACGGTTTGCGAACTTTGTGACGAAAAAAACGAATTGCCAAATCGCGCAACAGGCTCTTGTCCGGGGCAGTTCGGAAGCCACACTATTTAAGGAAAGCGGAGAAATCGGAGAGGGGGTCAGTTCCTTGATGTGCAGCAGAGGAGCCGCTGACCATGTGCACCGCGGAAGAGTTCATTGAAAGAAAGGGCGGGTACGTGGTCTGGCTGCCGCCCGAGGCGACCGTCATGCAGGCCGCCAAGGTGATGAACGAGCGGCACATCGGCTCGGTGCTGGTGATGAACGGTCCGCGGCTGGTGGGCATTTTCACTGAGCGCGACATCCTGCGTCGGATTGTCGCGGCCGGCCGCGATCCGCAAACCACGCTCTTGCACAACGTGATGACAACTCCCGTGGCATGCGCAATGCCGCACTCGCTGCTGGATGAACTGCGCATGGTCATGCGAGCGCAGCGAATCCGCCACATTCCTGTCCTGAAAAACGATCACGTGATCGGCCTGATTTCCATTGGCGATCTGAATCAAGCCGACCACGACGTGCAGGAACAGACCATCCAGTATCTCGAACAGTACATGTCGGTCATGTAAATGCGCGGGAATTGGGGTGAAGTGGTGCGGCTTTGTGAAATGCGGGATTTTTCGTGATTCAATTCGCGGGGTGGGATTTATGATGAACGGGACTTCGTGCCGCCGCGCGCGGAGGCGCGCTGCAGGAGGCCCTGATGTCCCGTCCATTGCACATCTCGCTGGTCCTGGTCTGGGCATGCATCTTCGCTGCGCTGTCTCACCGCGCGGCGGCCGGGCAACTGCCGCCAACCACCACCGTCATCACGCATGGCTTCACCACAGGCAGCAAGGGCGTGTGGGTGCAGACGATGGCCCAGGCCATCCTGGCCCGTGCCGGGGAAGGCTCGCTCTATCGATATGAAGGCTCCACCGGCAGGTGGACGTATGTTCCCACGCCGCAAGGCGACGGAACCAGCAACACGATGGTTTTGATCTTCAACTGGGTTCCGGAGTCGGCCAGTCCATCGCCGGGCTCGAATTGGAATTACGCGCAAGCCGCCGCGGATGCGCTGTATGCGATCTTGCGCTCGCCGCGCTATGTGGGCGCGCTTGGCGCGGTGCCGGCCGATCTCGCCTCGGGCCGGGCCATGCACTTCATCGGCCATTCGCGCGGCGCGTGCCTGATCAGCGACACCGCGCGTCGCTTTGCACTGGCCGAGCCCGCGCCCATCACGGTCGATCAACTCACGTTTCTCGATCCGCATCCGGTCAACGGCACGCTGGATTCTCCATACGATCTGGATTGGAACGATCCGACGCCAATGCGTTGGAGCAACGTCACGTTCGCCGACAACTACTGGAGGGCCGACGGCGGAGGTTTGATCAACGGCCTTGACTTCGACGGCATTCCCATTCCCAGCGCCTTCAACACTCAACTGAATGAATCTGCGTTGAACTGCTGCGCATACGGCTTTGCGCACCTGGACGTGCATCTGTGGCTGCACGGCACGATCGACACATCCGCAACCCCAAGCGACGGCGAACAATCGATCAACGCGCAAATGCGCAGCACGTGGTGGCCGCCGCCGGGCGGCTACACGCAGGCGGGGTTTTATCATTCGCAGATCGGCGGCGGGAGCGCGCAACGACCAGCCATGCCCGCGGCGGCAAACCCCGCGCCCGTCGAGACAATTTCAAATGGATCGTTCGACCAAGGCTCGTTTGCGGGATGGGGCTATCACGGCGGATCGGTCGCCGGACAAATCACTTCGGAATCCGGCGGATACTTGCGACTTGGCGCGGGGCAGGGCGGTTCCTCGGCGACGCACAATCGTTTCTTCCTGCCCGCCAACGCCAGTGCGATCGCGTTTGACTGGCGCGTGATGACCGCCGCGGCGAACGATGCGCTGCGCATTTCATTGATCGATCAGACTACCGCGGCGACTTATGTTCTCGGTTCGTTCCCGCTGGCTGCGGTCGGGGACTGGATGACCAATCAAAATGTTCCAATCGGTTGCGCAGTGCCGCGCGGCCGCCTGTACACGTTGAATTTTCAGATCATCGCGCCCGGCGCGGTGGCTGCGGTCGCGGGCGTGGACAACGTGCGGTTCACCACCAGCGGCGCGCAAGTGCCTGGCGACGCCACGGGCGACGGGCTTGTGAACGTCAATGATTTGCTGGCGGTGGTCAACCAGTGGGGTGCGTGTGCTGCGCCGCCCGCTTCATGTGCCGCCGATCTCGCTCCGGTTGGCGGCAACGGGCTGGTCAATGTCAATGACCTGCTCGCGGTCATCAACGCTTGGGGTTCCTGCCCTTGATGTGAGATTCAACTCTCGCATGTGAGATTCAATTCTCGCATGAAGCCCGCCCTTGCGAGGGCTTTTTTGCCAAATGCGTCCATCGGGTTCGTCATGTCGCGCCAAATCTTTTGACGTGCGAGTGGAGTGAAACTGCCCCGTTTATTTAATTCTGCTGGTGTAACAGAATCCCCCAGTTTGCGCAGACGGAATAAACGGAACTTCCCCATCAGATCGCGCGTGTTACATGAATGACGCTGTTGCATTGTTCGGCGGCGATGACAGTATGGATGCAACGTTTTGGCAGCCAATCGGGTGATTTGCATTTGACCAACGGCGCTGCGACGGAGTGGGATTTCTTAAACATGTCGCGTTGAGGTGTGTGACCACTGTGGCGGAGACCAAGAAGGCGACCGATCGGTCGTCGACCGCCTGTGCTGCGTCACCAAGCCCGTTGGAGGAATGAAGATGTTGCGAAGAGTCGCCGCCCTGCTTCTGTGCGCAGTTTTGACTGCGCCGAGCCAATCGCATGCTGAAGTCGCTGTCAGCACCGCGTTCACGTACCAGGGTCAATTGAAATCCAACGGAAACCTGGTGAACACCTCCGCGGATTTCCGTTTCAAACTCTTTGATGGTCCCAACGCCGGCGCCAACCAGATTGGCCCGGATGTCGATCACCCCAACCTGCCGCTGGTCGAAGGCCTGCTGACGGCTGATC
>CAMPIL010000032.1 GCA_946886375.1 uncultured Phycisphaerales bacterium | reverse complement strand
TTGTCGGGCAGGTGAATGGTGACCGACGACTTCACCGTGTCGATGTCGATCTTCAATTCCTTCACGGGCGCTTCGATGTTGAGCGTGCCGCTGCCTTTGAGTTGCACGCTGGCGTCCTTGTCGATCTCGTACCGCCGGCCGTCAATCCATGTGTCGTAGATCTTGCCTTCCTTGTCGAAGAGCGATCCCTTCACCACGACGAGATTCGCGGCTTTTCCGGGTTCGATGGTTCCCATCTGGTTCTCCACTCCAAGCAGTTTGGCCGGGGTGGTGGTGAGCGCGGCGAGGGCTTCGTCCTCGCTCAGGCCATGCTTGATGGCGGTGCGGAGGTTGGCGTGAAAGTCATCGCGCGAGCGCAAGCGGTGGGTGGTAAGCGCGATGGTCGCGCCGCCGCGCACCAGCCGCCGGGCGTTGGTGGGGGCCTGCTCCCAGGTCATCATGTCGCGCAATGAAACGTTGTCAGCCGCGGACAGAGTCGAAACATCCAGCCGCTTGGGGAACTCCAGCGGCACGATGATCGGCAGTTTCGTGGCCAGAATCTCATTCAATTGCCGAAACTCCATGCCCGAGCCCAGCAGGATCATGTCGAGGTTGAATTCGCCTGCGAGCTTGGCGGCGCGCAGTGCGTTGAGTTCATCGGCCACATCAAACAGCACGGGCTGGCGGTTCTGCGAATCCAGCACGCCTGCGAGCGCAGCCAGCGCATCGGCACGCAGCGGGGGCTCGTTGCCTTGGGGATGCTCGCGCCACACTCGCGTGCACTGCTCGTGCCACTGTGCATCCAGCAGCGTCTGCCGCAGCAGCGCGATGGATCCCATGAGCGAACCGGGATATCCCGCGCCGGGTCCGCCCTCGCCGCCGCCGCGCCGCCCGCCCCCGCCGTAATCAAACGCCATCGCCATGGCGGTGGTGTTGCGATAAGCAAGCACATGGGGGTTTTCTTCAGCGAGCGCGATGAGCGTGCCGCTGCCGCGCATTGCGCCGGTGGAGGAATACACCGCCGCAGCGGTGAATCCCATTGCACGCATGTCTTTGCGCAGCGCCGCATCCGGGGCCGGTTCATCGACCATGTTCAGTTCCGGCCGGATGCGTGGATTCCAGTGCGATCCCGCGCCGGCCGCTGCGTCGCCGGGCCTGATCATCAGCGCGGTTTCGATCAGTCCCGGATGCACCGTGAAGCCTTCACCATTCCACACGCGTGCATCGGCGGGAACCGCAATCTGGTCTTTGGGACCGACCGCCACAATCACACCATCGCGCATGATGATGGTGGCGTGCTCCAACTTTTGTCCGGGGGCGGAAACGACCGTTGCGTCCACGATCGCGTGGGCCCGCATGTCCGCAGGCCGCATGCCGTTGACCGGCGGCAGTTGCGCCGCTGCGGGTCTAGCCAGCCACGCCGCCGCGACCAGCCACGCCGAGCCCTGAGCCAGATAGCCCGCAGTGCTGGGGAAATTTGAGCGAATCGCGCCCGTGCGCGGTCTGAATTTGATCATGACAGCCTCCGTTGAAACCAATGATACCGGACGCGGCCACCCCTGCTGCACGCATGGACTTGCCTTGATTGTGCATGAAGGCCAAGCAATCGCCGATAAGGAATGCACAGCTGGTTGGATTCGCCGCGACGTCCGGGCCATAGACGCTGGAGTCGAGCGAGCAATGAAGGCTGCACTGACGGGTGGAACATGAAGAAATCGACTGCGCCGATGGACATCCAAGCCGCTCTGCGGAAGCTGGACTCGTGGCAGGGGGAACCAACGCAAGGACCGCAGCGGCGTTTCCGCCGCTTTCCGGTGAGAGGCGAGGCGCGCCTCTGGCCCGGCGAAGCCGGATCCAATCCGCCGCCGCCCGCCATCGTGCAGATCAGAGACATCAGCCGCGGCGGCGTGGGCCTTCTTTCAAACGAGCCGGTCCAGCGCGGCCACTTCTGGCAGATGCAACTGGTGGACAGCAGCGTCACCGTCGCCACCGTGCCTGCGTTCTGCCGCTATTGCCGCAAGGTCATCGACGGCGCGTATCTGATCGGTGTTGAATTCGGCATCCAGGCCAGCGTCATGCTCGCGCTGGGCGTGGTCGCCAAGGACCTGGCTGAAGGCGATGAAATCGAAGATCAACGCCCGCTCACCGGCGAGTTTGTCGATCCCAAGGCGTTGATCGACAGCGACGCCGCGTAAGTCCGCACGCCTAACAATGCAATCACCCGGACGCCGTGCGCGCGCAGACCGCGCGGACGCCGGCTGTTCATCTTGTGATTTTGTGCGTTGATCGCTCCCGAAACTCCGGGCGTTGGTGGCGATCTGCGCCGCGGCTGCGCGCGCAGGAGGTTCTTTTGATCCGAGGGTGTAAGCGCATGAACCCCGGCGAAGAGGATTTTCGCCGGCGGACCTGTGATGCCGAACCGGAGATTCGCCGTGACCTACGCCCTTGCCCCGTTTGAATCCATTTCGCTCGACGATGCGTTGCTGGAGTTGCTGATCCAGGAGCATGAATCGGCCACGCTGCCGCGGCTGCTTCGGCTGTGGCGCTATTATCGCAACGCTCTGGCCGAGCCGGATTCCACAGGCGGGTCCACCGACGTGCCGGACCAGCGCGTGGGACTGCCCGCGCGGCTGCGCGGCCCGAACACGCAGTTGCAGCCCGAGCCGCGCTTCCGCCGCGAGCAGGTCATTGAAAACGACATCGCCTGGCGCATACACACGCTGGTGGATTTCATGTTCCCCGCCCCGCCGCGCATCATCAGCCAGGCCCAGGGCGCGCGGCGAATTGAAATCGAAACGCTGCTGAATGCGATCATCGAATCCAACGGCTCGATCGCGCTGTGGCAGAACGCGGCGCTGGTTGGATCGGTGTACGGCCACGTTGATTTCATGCTCGATTGCCGGGGGCTTGAACTGGAATCTCTCTCCCGCATTTCTTCGCCCGGGGCTGCCGCGTCTAAACCCACTTTCGACGACCTGGTGGATGCCGCCCGGTCCCACGTGCTCATTGAGACGGTCGAGGCGCCCCGGGCGATTCCGTTGCTCAATCGCGATGACTATCGCGCGCTGGACGCGTACATCCTGCATTTCGCGCAGCCGGTGAACGAAGTGGAAACCGAAGGCTGGCTGGCGAAACTGGCGCGGTCGATACGTCGCGCCTCGAACAGCTGTGCCGCGGGCTCGCGCATGAATGCTTCGCGCCGCGCGACCGTCACGATCACTGAAATCATCAGCGCGATGTCCATCCAGCGCTATGAAGACGGCGAACTGGTGATGGAATCGATCAATCGCCTTGGCCGATTGCCGATCGTGCACATTCAAAATCTCAGCCAGCCCTTGCACTATGAAGGCATCAGCGATGTGGAGCCGTTGATTCCGCTGCAGGATGAATTGAACACGCGCCTTTCGGACCGGGCCAATCGCGTGACGATGCAGTCGTTTCGCATGTGGCTGGGCAAGGGCATTGAGGACTTCACCGACCGTCCGGTCGGCCCGGGACAGATGTGGGGCACGGAGAATCTGGACGCGTCGATCGAGGCCTTTGGCGGCGACGCGGATAGCCCGAGCGAACGCCAGCACCTGGAAGACCTGCGCGAGGCGCTGGACCGCGCCAGCGGCGTCACGCCCGCCGCCGCAGGACACATCAAGGCACGCGTCGGCAACCTCACTTCGGAGAACGCGCTGCGCATCAGCCTGATGGGAACAATCGCCAAGATCAAACGCAAGCGCATCACCTACGGCACGGGGATGCGGCAGTTGTGCGAATTGATCCTGCACGCGCTGGATGTGTATGGCGTGTATCGCACCGAGCCGCGCGAGCGACGCGTGGAGATTGCCTGGGCCGACCCGCTGCCGGCGGATGAATCGCGGCGGATCGAAGACGCGCTGCGCAAAGCCCAACTGGGCGTGCCCGCCAGCGTGCTTCGCGCGGAACTGGGCTACCCCGACCCGCAACACGACGCACAAGAGAAACACGTTGACGCCACCGACGCCGCCGCCGGCATCGCCGCCGCGCCCGTGCCGCCGATGACCGGTTCCCGCCCATCAAACGACTTTTCGTCATAACCCGTTGTATTGCGTCGAGGCAGACGCGAGGCCGGCGGTTCTCATCGCAGGTCGATCGCTTGTGACTGGCGCATCCAACACGACGAATCCCAACTCGAGAGCCGCACCGCGCCGCACTGCAGCTCGCCACCCCATGAAACGACTTTTCGTCATAACCCGTTGGAACGAACAACGCCATCACAGACAGCGCGGCAGAGCGCGAGCCTTTGAGACTTCCGCCCGTCTCGCACCCACACCTCAAGCGCCTCGTTCCTGATTCTCAACAGCCGGAGCACATCATGACTGAACTCGAACAGAATCCTTCCAGCGCGCCGGAACAAGCCGCCGTTCACTCCCACGGGGTTGAGACGGATCACGCCAATTCCACGTTTGCGGGAATTGAGGACGCGTCGCCCACCGTCGATGGCTTTCAGGCACAGAGCGGTGCCGCGTCTGATCCGAACATGCCGCCCGCGGACGAAAGCCGCCGATCCTCCGCCGCGGCACGGCCCGATTTGCTGGCTGACGCCAAGCGGTATCGCAAGCGCGCCCAGAGCGCGGAGAAAGACCTTGAAAGCGCCAGGCTCGATCTCGCTGCGCGCGAGAAATTGCTGGCGGAGAAGGATCAAACCATCGACGACCTGCAGCGGCGGCAGGTGATTGATCGCGCCTTGATCAAGGCCAGGGTGCTGGACCTGGACGCGGCGCATGCGCTCATCGAGCGAGAAACTCTCGGCACGGAACGCACTACGCGACCGACAGACGCCGAGATCGCTGCGCTGGTGCACGAACTTCAACGGCGCAAGCCCTACCTGTTCCGCCAATCACGGCCGTTCGCATCCAGCGGCGTCATGAGCGCTCGTGTTGCCGCCTCCCAGACGCCGCATGCCGAAGCGCTCGACGACGCGGCCATCGATGCGCTGCATACCGGCAAACGCATTGACCTGCTGCGCTATCTCCGATTGAAGCGACGCGCGTAAGTCGCCGTTTCCCTTTCCGTTTTCTTTTGTCTTCAACACTCGACATCAACTTTTCAATTTGGAGTCTCTCATGCCTTTCACCGGAAAAGCCACGTACACCGCCGGCGCCACGTTGCCGGAAATCGCCGAGGACGTCAGCGACGTCATCGGCCTGGTCAGTCCTCACGAAACCGCGCTGCTGGATCACCTTGGCGATGCGCAGCGGGCCGCCACCAGCACCATTCACGAGTGGCTGGAAGACACTCTGCTGCCCAACGCCGACGCTGTCGACGATGACGACCTGACCAATCCCACCACGCTGACCGAGTTCACCGTCGCCAACGGCGACCGCTTCCAGGTCGGCGATCAGATCATGCTCGCGGGCAAGCCCGAAATCATGCTCGTCACCGCGATCAATGGCGACGACCTCACCGTCACCCGCAACTACGGCGGATCGACCAGCGCCACCATTCAGGACGGCGATGTGATCAACATCATCGGCAACGCCGCGCTGGAAGGCGATGATGCGCCCACCGCACGTTTCACCAGCCGCGTGCGCAAGCAGAACTACACGCAGATTTTCACCGCCTCGGTGGAAGTCTCCGGCAGCCAACTCGCCTCGCAGTCCATCGGCCTGCAGGATGAACTGGACTATCAGAAGCAGGAGCGTCTGCGCGAACTGCTGCGCGATCTTGAAAACTGCGTGATCAACGGCATCGCGCCGCAGGCCAACCCGCAGGGCTCCAGCGCCATCCGCCGCACGATGCGCGGCATCCTCGCGTCGATCACCACCAACATCTTCCAGCCCGACGCCGCGCCGCTCCCGGCGGGCGAGGGCGTCAACGGCAATCAACTCAATGAAACGCTGCTCAATGCCGCGTTGCGGGCGGTGTGGGAGCAGTCCTCCGGGCGCATCGACACCATCGTGTGCGGCGGGTATCAGAAGCGGCGCATCAACGGCTTTATCGCCGCCAGCCAGCGCTTCGCGCAGAACACCACCGAGTTCAGTTCGATGGTGGATGTGTACGAATCGGATTACGGCGTGTGCCGCGTGGTGCTGTGCCGCTGGGTTCCGCCTGACGCGGTGCTGCTGCTGGACAGTTCGCGCATCGCCGTGCTGCCCCTGAGCGGCCGCAGTTTCCACTTCAAGCCGCTGGCTTCGACCGGCGACAGCGATAGCGGTCAGGTGATTGGCGAATACACGCTGGAGTTCCGCAACGAGAACGCCCATGCGGTGATCCGCGATCTGGCCGCGATCAGCGACTGATGAATCGACCTTGCTCCTCCCACCGCCGGTCGGCGCTCGAAAGTGCGCCGGCCGGTTTGACCCAGACAACGTTCACATTGAACTTTTGAACTGCCCAAGTTGGACGAACCCCGCACACCCATCTGCTCCTTTGTGGGTACAAATAGACATATCGGTCGCCGACATGCTGCCAGCGCGAGACACCGATAGGGGCGCGATTGCGTCCGCAAACCAAAGACGTATCGGCACGTGTAAAGAACCTTCCCCTACACACGGTTCGCGACGAAGCATGCACTCTTGAGAGGTGATCATGTCAGGTGAAGCGCTTCAACTTGTCTCGCAGTTCGGCGCGGCGGGTCTAATCGGATTGCTTTGGATCGCTGAGCGCCGTCATGCCGCGGCCCGTGACCGCCATTTGAGCGAGGCCCATCGCAAACTCACCGGGCAGGAACAGGCGCTGGACGCCCTGCTCAACGTGGTGCGCGACAACACCCGCGCCATCGTCACCCTGGAGCAGACGCAGCGGCAGATGATCGAACTGGCATCGACGATCCTGCAGCAGAAACCATCGGCTGGCAGACTGTGACTGGCCCGGTCTTTGGCGATATCCTCACCACATGCGCATCTGCGTGCGAGTGCTGCTTGTGCTGGTTCTGGCGGGTCTGGTGTCCTGCGCGGGGCCTCAGGGCGGAGCCGGCGCGGGCAATCGGCCGGCCTTCAGCGACACACCCGGCATCTGGCCCTTCTGGCCCACGCGCATGCGCATTCATCCGCTGACGCGCGTCACCACCGATGAGTCCACCGGCCGCATGATCGTGGAAACCCGCATCGAGTTTCTCGACGCCCAAGGCGTCACCTCCAAGGCCGTCGGCCACCTTGCGCTTGAACTGGTGGAAACCGCGCCCTCGCAGAGCGTTCCGAACATCGTGGAAATCTGGAATCAGGACCTGCGCGATCCGATGCTCAACCAGCGGCAATTCGACGTCGTGACGCGAACCTACCTCTTCCGCCTGGAACTGGACCGGCAACTGTTCCCGCAAGCCCCGCAGCTCAACGCGTTCTTCGTTTCAATGGACGGGCAGAAACTGGACGCATCGATGAAAATCAAGCGATGAAGCGGCGATCTTCTCGCTCTTATCGCCCAATCTCCGCGCGTCAGCGGTGAATGTCACACCTCTTGAATCACGGTGTACTGATCGAGATTCAGCGCGACCAGTTCGCCGTCGTCCAGTCGAATTTCCAGCCGATCCAGCCAGAGCGTGTCGTCCTTGGCGTGGGCGAACCATGATCCAGTCTTGCTCTGCTGGTAGCGCGTGATGACGCCTTCAACGGTGTTGGTCCACACGCGGTCGCGCTGCGCGAGTTGCTGCGTGACGCGGACACGGCGGCCGGGCTGGTGAAGCGTGGTCTCAAGAGCCATGGGCGGATGATAAACGCCCATCGACGCGAACGCCACGACGCCTCTGACGGTTCACGGCTTGGGCGGCGTCAAGGCGGCGGGACCGATCGACACCACCGTGACGTCGCCGAACTCCCGCTTTGCGATGTAGCGGTTGAGTTGTTCAATGGTAATGGCGTCGATCTGCTGGGAGACTTCGTCCAGCGTGCGAGCCCGGCCGAGGCGGAACTGGTCATACACCAGCGCGCCGGCCCGGGCGTGCGTGGATTCTCCCTGCATGATCTGATGGGCCTTGAGACCGATCACCGCGCGATGGAACTCCGCCTGCGTCACGCCAGATTTCATGCGGTGGATTTCCTCGCCGCACACGTCCAGGGTTTCCTGCGCTCGTTCGGGCGTGGTGCCCGCGTACAGGGAGATCATGCCGGTGTCGCGCCCCGCGCGGTATGAAGCGCCCACGCTGTAGCACAGCGCTCGCTTCTGGCGAACCTCGGTGAACAGCCGGCCGCTGGTCGATCCGCTCAAGACGCCAATGGCCAGCCGCTCGGTCATGGCGCTGGCGTCGCGTTCCGGAGGCGCATCGAATGCAAGACCGATGTGCACCTGGGCCGTGGCCTGTTCCATGTGTTCGTACGCCCGTAGCGGCGGCGCGATGGGCTGCGGGTCCGGTCCCACGCCTGACCAGCCCTCAAGCAGGCGATTCAGTTGGTCGGCAACTTGGCGGGGATTCACCGCGCCCGCGACACCCATGATCGATCCACCCGGCCGGAATCGCCGCTGCCACGATTCACGCAACGCATCGATCGTCGCGCTTTCCAGCACGTTCCGCTCGCCATATCCGTGGCGGTTGAACGGCGGAGCGTAATGCCGCTCGCGCACGCGCAGCATCACACGGTGCTGGGGTTCATCGTTCAGCGAATCAAGCGATTGAAGCGCAAGACTGCGCACCGCGTCCAGCGCATCGGCCGGAAGCGCCGGCGAGCGCACCATGCCCACGATAAGCGGCAGGGCGTCGGCAAGTCGCGAGCCGACCAAGGTCGCGTCCACGCGCATGTGGTGCGTCTGCACATCGGCGCCGCGCTGCACGCCAAGGCGATCCAAGGCGTCGCTGTGTTCGCGACTGCTGAGGCCGCAGGCCCCGCGCTGAATCAATTCGCACAACAGCGCGGCGTAGCCGTCGCCCTCAACCGGATCTGTGGCTGAGCCCGCAGGCAGCACCCAGTTCAACGCCACGGAATCCACGTTGGGAACCGGTTCGACGACCAGCGGCATGCCGCAGTCCAGTTGGAACGTCTCGATATGGCTCATGGGTCAGAATCATAGGGCAAGTGACTGAGTCTCCGATTGGACTCAAGCGATGCCGCCGAAACTTGACCAGACGTCACAATCGTCAAAGTCGCGGGGTTGCCACGGCGATTCACTGCTGTGAACGGTGAATTGATTCGATGAGACAAGGTGGTTTCCACGGCGTCCCGCGCGGGATTCCTTGAAGCCGCGGAAGGGAGTTCTCATGCGCCTGTTGATGGACACGCTTGTGGCGTTGATGCTGGTTGGATTGCTGGGCGGAGTCATGTGGCACAATCAGACCGATCAATCGGCCACACACCAGCGCGAGACCACGCGCGCCGAGGTCCGCAGATTCCAGCAGCAGATTTCTCTGCAATCAGCGCTGGCGACCGTGCAGCGGAACGATCGCAACTTTCCCGCGACGGTCGACCCGGAGTGGTTCCTTGGCAATTTGCCTGCGAACCCGCTGCTGAATGACACGCATCCGTGGCTGGAAATCGCTCGCTTCGAGGAGCAGGAATTCCTGCATCCCCAGCAGCGCGTCGCGACCAGCAGCGTGCTGGCGAAGTTCTGGTACAACCCGCACAAGGGCATCGTGCGGGCGCGGGTTCCGGTGGCGATTTCCGACGACGCCGCCTTAAAGATGTACTGTTTCGTGAACGACTGCGCGCTCAGCGACCTGTTCGCCGAAGGCGAATGACGCGCGGCGAACCGTCACGCTGGCGCGCGGCCGCCAAGTCCCAGTGACTGCTCGATGGTGTAGCGGCCCGGCGGCTGGCCGTGCAGCCACGCGGCGGCCCGCAGCGCGCCGCGTGCGAATAGGTCGCGATTCGTAGCAAAATGACCGAGGATGATCCGCTCGCCGGGGCCGCTGAACTGCACGATGTGCTCCCCGATGACGTCGCCGGCGCGGATGCTGTGAATGCGCTGCGGCGGCAGTTGGACGCCGGCCTTGGCGCGCAGCGTGGCCGCCAGCGTCAGAGCGGTTCCGCTGGGCGCATCGCGCTTCATGGTGTGGTGCGTTTCGATCAGATCGATGTCGAATTCCGCGCCCAGCAGCCGCGCGGCTTCGGCGGCAAGATGGTTCAGCACCGCCACGCCCAGCGAGGTATTTGACGCGATCATCACCGCCGACGATCGGGCTGCAAAGCCGATGATTTCAAGGGAATCCGGCGAAAGGCCCGTCGTGCCCACGACCAGCGCGGCGCGATGCTTCACCGCCAGATGCGCCGCGTGCTGCGCGCCGGAATCCGATGAGAAGTCGATGATGGCGTGAAACGCGCCCGGCGCGTGCGCTTGGGAGGCTTCGCGGTCGGCAAGATCATGCGCCGCAACGAGTTCGAACCGCACATCATCGCGCGCCAGCGCGGCGATGCGCGTTCCCATTTTGCCCTTGGCGCCGTGAACGAGCAGTCGAATCGGTGGTGTCGCGGTCATGTGGATCGCCTGAACTTGAAAAATTTTCTGTCAAGAGACTTTGCACGCTTGCCCGATGAAGATAAGGTTATCGTGTGCATGGCGGATGTTCCGTCATGATTTGATGGCGTCTCCGACACGCCGCACTTTTACAAGGAGGTCAGCAATGGCCAAGAAGAAACGCGCCACGAAGAAGGCCGGCAAGAAGAAGACCGGCAAGAAGAAGGCCCGCCGCAAGTCGCGGTAACGTTCGGGTCACACCTTCGGTCGCCACGCCGCGACCGATCGCAGACTGAACGTTGTCTGCGCCAACAAGCAAAGCAGGGTCGGCCACGTGCCGGCCCTGCGGCGCTTAACGACACCAACGCAAAACCAGAAAGCCCAACGCCCATTGGTGGTGAATCGGTTCGCGGAGACACAGCGAGCGCGGAGCGGACCATTCTTTCGTGCATCCTCGGCGCTCATTGATGCGTCGGAACAGCGCCCGCCAACTCAGCCTGCTTTTCAGGTTACTTCTTGTACCACTCAGCGTTGAGCTGAATGTAGCGGTTCCATTCCTCGGGCAGGTCTTCTTCGGGGAAGATGGCCTGCACCGGGCATTCATCGACGCACAGGCCGCAGTCGATGCACGTTTCCGGATCGATGTACAGCATCTCCGAGGTCTGGAATGATTCCGACTCGTTCTTGGTGGGGTGAATGCAATCGACGGGACAGACTTCGATGCACGAAGCGTCCTTGGTGCCGATGCATGGTTCTGCGATCACGTGTGTCATGGGCGATCCCTGGCGGTCCTCCGTGGTCCCGCACGAGAGCGTGCAGCGACGATTGGAATTGTAGTGATCCATGCCGCTTCACGCCACGCCAGACGCAGCCGTGAAACCGGGAATTCAATGAGGCAAAAAGCAAAAAACGCTTTGAGCGAGATTGATCGCGCAAGGCAATTTTGGCCGCCTGGCTTTTTTGGGGTTTCTCGATTCTTACTCGTCCACAGCCACCTTGAACACGCCGCAGGGCGCATCGTGCGGCTCGGTCCAGTCTTCAGACTTGCCGCCCAGATTCAGTTCGCTGGGCATCGTCTTGCGGTAGCCGAGTTTGCGGATGACCTCGAGCACATCGGTCCATGTCGGGAAGGTCTTGCCGTTGACGCGCTTGAACGCATCGATCGCCATCACGAACATGAACTGCTCCTGGGTCATCTCGCCTTCTTCAGCCGACTTCATGAAGTCGGTGCGGCGACGGCCGGGTCCGCGGCGACGCTCCAGGTTGGTCGTCAGTTCGCCCGCTGTCTCCGGAAAATCGCGGCGATCCAGACCGCAGCGGCGATCAACAACAGTGTCGCGCTGATCCTTCTTCTTTTCCGGCGTGCGATCCGTCGGCACAGTCGCTGGCTTGCGGGTGTTGCTCATGCGGGCCTCCACCATCCCTATCGGACAGCCCCTTGGCCTGCATGAGGCTACACTAGCCGAACCAAATGCGACCGGCTTCCCGGCAACATCAGCCGAGCTCCGGGGCAACTTGTTACAGGACCATCCATTTCGTCACCGACATGTCCGCCGCCCCGAACCCGCCCAGCCTCAATCGATCGTTCAATCCCGTGGCCGCGGTGCTGGCGTGGCTGTGGCCGGGCATGGGTCACATCAGCCAGGGCCACCGCCGGCGCGGGCGGCTGATCATGTTCGGCGTGCTCTTCCTCTTTATTGGAGGCGTGCTCATCGGCGGGATCGATTCGGTTGATCGCAAGAACGATCACCTGTGGTTCCTCGCGCAGGCGGTGTGCGGGCCGATCGCCTTCGGCGTCGATTTCCTCAACCAGAACTGGCTCAAGAATATGCCCGAGCCCCAGCAATTTGCGACCATCGGCTTGAACAAGCCCAACGAAATGGGCACGCTGTTCTCCGCGCTGGCTGGTCTGATGAACCTCGTGGTCATTCTCGATGCGATGTTCTTAGCTCCGAAGCCTCTGGAAGATCGCCGCAAGTCGCCGGCGACAGATGCCGCCGGCGAGGTTGACCCGTCCAGTGAAATAAGAACCTGATGCTCGCGACCTTCGCCTATATCCCGTTTGTGAATCCGATCAACCTCTTTCATGAGTGGTGGTATCTGCTGCTTGTGCCGCTGGCGTTCGGGATCTCGGTGATTTACAAGGCGGTGCGTCTGCCCGCGCTGGAGCAGTACTGGCGACAGGTGCTGGTGATGACCCTGCAAATCGTGCTGGGCATGATCGGCCTGGCGATCGTGGTGGTCGTAATCGTGCTGACGATTCCGCACCTGCCTGCGGAATGAGAGGGCAGAGGTCGGGGATGAGGGATGAGGGGGCGTGACAAGGCGTTGTGCGATTTGGGTTGCGGCTCTGCAGCGCGTTCCACGTCCATTCTGCGCGTCCTCCGCGTCTGGGCGGTGAAATTCTGTTTGTGGCGGCTGCGATTTTGCTCTCGCACTGCCCTCCACCGACGTCCGAAATTGCGCATCGCAAAAGAATTTGCGCAAAGTTGGTGATCGAAAAGCGATTTGCCGATATGCCCACGCTGCGCCCGCCAGGACGGCGAGCGCCGCACCAACTTCACTCGCAGATCAACTGCCTCTGGTCAAGGAATCGGCCCATGAGCGGTGCGTTGCACGCCCCAATCGAGATCAACCGCCCCCGCGCCGGCGGCACAAGCGAAAGTTCGCCCCGCCCCGCCGCACAAACCATCAGTGCCGTACGACCGGCCGCGCGCCGCTTTGCCCCGCACGCCCCATCGCAGACCGATGAACGGCTGCGGCAGGCTTGGCTCGAATTCAAGCGCACCGGCTCGCCCGCCGCGCGCAACGTGCTCATCATCCACTATATGTGTGGCCATGTGCGCCGGCTGGCCCAACGCCTGCACGCGCAACTTCCGCCGCAGATCGAAGTCGATGACTTGGTCGATGAAGCCTACGAAGGACTTGTGGAGGCGATCGAGCGATTCAACCTCGATCGCGATGTTCGCTTCGAGACGTTTTCATCCAAGCGGTTGTTCGGGGCGATGCGCGATTACCTTCGCCGCATCGATCCCATCCCGCGCCTGGCCCGTTCTCGCGCCAAGCAGATTCAGGCGCTGATCGAAAAACACCACCTTCGTCACGGCCACGGCCCGGACGCCGAGGAACTGCACCGCATGCTGCGCCTGGCGGCACTGGCGCGCTTTCGCAAGGCGTTCGGCCGCGAGCCTGAAGCCCCCGAACATGCGCGGCTGATGAAACTGGCCGATTCATCCTTCCGAAAGTCGCAGCGCGAAGGAAGGCCCGCCCTGGTGGTGTCCTTCAACAGCGCTTCGGGCGGGGATGGAACTCTCGGCTTCGCCGAAGGCGGCGAGCGCGACGCCATGGCGAGTTTCGAGGACCACCGCAGGCCCTCGCCCCTGGGCCGGGCCGAACTGGCCGACCTTCGCCGCTGGGTCAGCGAAGGCTTCTCCCGCCGCGACCGGCTCATCATCGTGCTGTACTACTACGAGCAGATGACGATGAAGGAGATCGGCAACACGCTGGGCTGCAGCGAATCGCGCGTGAGCCAGCGTCTGGATTCAATTCTGCAATGCCTGCGCGCCCGGCTGCAGCGCACCGGACAAGTCGCGGAGTTTTACGGAAAGTAACCAAACGGGGTGCCTCGCGTTCGAGCCGGGAAGGGGATTCGCTCGTGGGATTCGAGGCGGAATCGCATAAAAGAAGTTGCTTAGTGTTATTACATGAGATTTCTTTGGGGAAGCGTCAGCCCACTTGAGTCAGGATAGCCAGCGGAGCGTTTTGCGTGAAATCTACACGTTGCTTTGCAAAGTGGGCGATAGGCGAAGCAATCGTGACGATCGCATGGTTGACGTCAGCGTGCGCAGCCACTGGGCAGTGCCCACGCTACGGCTTGCAAGTCATTGCTCCGCCGTGCAGTCCCGGAACTCTGAACTGGGCGCCGTGACTTACATTGATGCGGATGCCGGGTCTGGCGCGCCGACCTGTGTACGTGACGGGATGAGCAATGCGTCAGCGGTGAGGAAGAGCGGGATTTGAAGCGCTGTCTGAAACTGTCTGTGGTACCGCTTCCTTAACTCTCCCCCTCAATGGGGGAGAGGATTTTGTCGCTTCACGAAATCAGTTTCGCTTGCTTGATTGATTCAGTTGCACGGTCCCCAGGCGTTGACGACCATGAGCAGGTCGTTCACGTTGACGTTGCCGTCGCCGTTGAGGTCAGTCGGGCAGCCCGCGCAGGGGCCCCAGGCGTTGATGATGGCGAGCATGTCGTTGACATCGACCGCGCCATTGCCGCCGACGGGGGCCAGATCGCCCGCGCAGGTCGGGAACGGCTGCGGGCCGGCGACTGTGAACAACACCGACTCAGGCGTGCCGGGCCGGAACATGTTGATCACGCCGCGAACCTCTTGCGGCGGCTGGTTGGCGGTGAACCAGAAGTTGTACATCGTGCCCCAGCGCAGCGCGTTGGAGTTGGGGTTCGAGCCGAAGGTCTGCGGACTTGACCAGATCACCTTGTTGGCCTCGCGCGTGGCGGACCAATCGGTGTTGTCGTATGGCTCGCCGGAGTGATAGTCCACATCGTGGAAGCCGATGTCGGTGACTGTCACGCCCGCCGGCGCGCCGACGGTGAACGCCCCGGCGCTGCGGTGCGAGTTGAGGTTGTACACCGCGTAGTCGTAGCGCCAGGTTCCGTTGCCGTTGTCGCGCACCTTGCTGCCGACGAGGAAGCGGCCTTCGTTGGGCACATCGATCTCCATGATGGTGACGGAAGGATCGGGCTGGCCAATGCCGTTGCCGTAATCGCGCCAGGCGTAGATGCCGGGAATCTTCGCCTTGATGGAGTCGGCGAGGGCGAGGTTGAAACTGTTGAAAGTCGCGCGCTGGTAACTGGCGTTGTTGTTTGCGTTGTGCGATTGGGCGTCCTGCGTGGCGGAGTACACTCCCTCAACGAAATACAGCGCGTTGGGATAGGTGGTGGGGGACATGTCGGCCTCTGCGATCTGAAGCCTGCGGAAGATCGCATTGCCCGAGCCGCCGGTGGCGGGTGCGAAACTGCCGCCGTAGGCGTCGATTCCCGAGCGCGCTGCGAGATCAGGCTGGCTGGAGTTCCAACCCGCGGTGTAGGTGTCCTTGCATCCCGCGCCGAGCATGGAAGTGCTGCCGCCGCTGCACCCGATGCCGCAGCCGTTGGCGTTGATCGCGCAGCAGGCGGTCTTCACCCACGACAGGCCGATCTGCAACAGGCGACCATCGTGCAGGCGGTAGGCGTTCATCGTGAAGCCCGGCGTGCCGTTGGAAACCCAAGGCAGACCTTGATCGCCGATGTTGCATGTTCCGCTGGCGAGGGTGTAACCGCGGATGCCGCCGACCCCGCCGTGCGACGCAACGCCTGGAATGTCGCTCAAGATGACATCTGGTCCTGCAAGCGCGCTGCACGCGCATGCCAACGAAAACAGACCCGCGCCCACCATGGTGATTCGATCGAAGTTCAGATGGCTGGTCATGAGAAT
>CAMPIL010000031.1 GCA_946886375.1 uncultured Phycisphaerales bacterium | reverse complement strand
ATTTCCAACTGCACCATCGCCCAGAATTCAGGCACCTGGGGCGCCGCGGTGTTCGGCTGGGGCATCACCATCACCAACTCCGTCATCTGGGACAACACCGGCGATGAGCAGATTCGCGTCGGCACCAGCGGGGCTGACATCATCGTGCGCTACAGCGCGGTCCAGGATGGATTCAACGGCACAGGCAACATCAGCGCGAATCCTCAATTTGCTGATCCATCAAACGGCGATTTCCACCTGCTGCATGGATCGCCCGCAATCGACGCAGGCGATCCGCTGGCGCTTGTCGACGCAGGCATGAGCGATGTGGATGGCGACCCGCGAAAGTTCGGCACGCGAATCGACATGGGCATCGATGAATTCCGCAAACTAGGCGACGCCACCGGCGATCACCAGGTCAACGTCAACGACATGCTCGCAGTCATCAACAAGTGGGGGCCGTGCGTGATCGACACAGCCGATCTCAACAGCGACTTCGTCATCAACGTCAATGACCTGCTTCTGGTCATCAATCACTGGGGCTCATGACCCGCAATCAACCGCGACCTTGATTTCATGAAAACGCCCATGGACCCGGTCCATGGGCGTTCGCATTTAAAAGAGGGGATCACGCCTGTTCGCGCTCGATGGCGTCGATCAGCGTGTGGAACTCGTTGCGCAATTCCTTGTCGATTTGAGGCAAGAATTCCTTGCCCAATGCATGGTGACGAATCAACCCTATGGCGTCGCCCATGTCCTTGGCGCGCAGGATGCTCCGCGATCCGCTGCGCAGTTTGTTGTTGATGAGGTCCGCAAGCGACACCGTGCGAATGCCGTCGACGTCTTCGTAGCGGCGCGGCGCAAGGCCGGTTTCGTTCAGCGTGCAGAATGTGCATGGCCCAAAGAAAAAGCCCACGGCGTGCGCGCCGTGGGCTTGAATCGATGGATGTAACTGAAATTGCTTACGCGGCTTTCCAGGTCGCCTTGAATTCGCGCATCGCGGCGATGAACTGGTCTTCCAGGCCCTTGAACGACTTCTTCTGCGCCAATTGGTCTCGCAGTTCGCGCTTGGTGGCGCGGAAGTAATCCAGCAGATCGGCCTCAAACGCGTGAACCTTGTTCAGCGGCAGATCATCCAGGAAACCCTTGGAGCCGGCGAAGATTGAAATGCACTGGTCGATCACGTCGTACGGCTGATACTGGCCCTGCTTGAGCAGTTCGACCATTCGCGCGCCGCGATCGAGTTGGCGCTGCGATGCCGGGTCAAGTTCCGTGCCCAGTTGCGCGAAGGCTTCAAGTTCGCGGTACGCGGCCAGGTCAAGTCGCAGCGAACCGGCGACTTCCTTCATCGCCTTGATCTGCGCGTTGCCGCCCACGCGGCTGACCGAAATGCCGACGTTGATGGCCGGCCGCACGCCCGCCGCGAAGAGGTCGGGCTCGTGGTAGATCTGGCCGTCGGTGATGGAAATCACGTTGGTCGGGATGTACGCCGAGACGTCGCCTTCCTGGGTTTCAATGATCGGCAGCGCGGTGAGCGATCCGCCGCCGTTGGGGTCGGACAACTTGGTGGCACGTTCAAGCAGGCGCGAGTGCAGATAGAACACGTCGCCGGGATACGCCTCGCGGCCGGGCGGACGGCGCAGCAGCAGCGACAATTGGCGGTACGCCGTGGCCTGCTTGGAGAGATCGTCGTACACGCACAGCACGTGCTTGGGCGTCTTGCCTTCCTTGCCCTGCCACATGAAGTACTCGCCCATGGCGCAGCCGGCGTACGGCGCGATGTACTGCATCGGCGCGGGATCGGATGAACCGGCGTTTACGACAATGGTGTAATCCATTGCCCCGTACTTTCGCAGCACTTCGACCGTGCCCGCGACGGTGGATTCCTTTTGACCGATCGCGACGTAGATGCACACCACCGCGTCGGGTGTGCCCCAATACTGCTTCTGGTTGATGATGGCGTCGATGCAGACGGCGGTTTTGCCGGTCTTGCGGTCGCCGATGACCAATTCGCGCTGACCGCGGCCGACGGGGATCATGGAGTCGACGGCCTTGATGCCGAACTGCAGCGGTTCCTTCACCGGCTGCCGAGCCGCGATTCCGGGGGCGACGATGTCGAGCTTGCGCGTTTTACCCGTGTTGATTGCCGGTCCGCCATCGATCGGCTGACCCAGCGGATCGACCACGCGGCCAAGCATCGCATCGCCAACGGGCACTTCCAGGAGTCGGTTGGTGGACTTGACGGTGTCGCCTTCCTTGACGGAAAGGTAATCGCCGTAAATCACGGCGCCAACGGTATCGAGTTCCAGGTTCATGACCTGTCCCATGACGGCGCCCTTTTCGGTGTCGAACTCCAGCAGTTCGCCGGCCATGGCCTTGGACAGGCCGTAGATGCGTGCGATGCCGTCGCCGACTTCGACCACCCGGCCGACCTCGGAGATTTCCAGCACGTCGGAGAACTGTTCGATTTCCTGCTTGATGACGGATGTGATTTCGTCGGTCTTGATCTTCACGGGATGAACCTCATTCGTTCGTTGAAGAAAGCCCACGGCGTGCACGCCTTGGACCTTGCGCAGTTCAATTCATAGGCGCGATTTCATACACAATCGTCACCGCGGCATGCACGGTGATGTCGCCCGGGGCGATCGGCGGAGCCGGCGCCATGTCTGTCGCCATGGCCCGGCCCATCATTTCCTGCCGGTACATCGGCTGCGGGGCTTCGGCGTTATCCAGGTTGATTGAGAGCACGCGGACCAGTTTCTGATCCGACGCCTTGGCCAGCACGTTGGCGTCCGCAATGGCGTTGCGGGTCGCCTCTTCAATGGCCTCGGCCCGATGCTTGCGTTGATCCGCCAGGTCGAACGTGATCGACTCGACGTTGTTCGCGCCTGCATCGGTGGCGGCTTGAATCAGGTCGCCTGCGATTTCCAGTTTCTTGGTCTTGATATTGAGCGTGTTGGAAACCTGGTAGCCCGTGATGCGCGGCCGCCAGTCCGGCTGCGGCTGACGGGGCGGGGGAGCGTACTCCGGCTGCACGTTGAACCGGCCGGTCTGGTATTCAGCCTTGGTCAAGCCAAGTTGCTCGATCGCGTCGATCACCGCCTCCATGACGCGGCTGTTTTCCTGCATCGCCTGCGCCGCTTCGACCGCGTGCGTCACCACGCCCAGGCGCAGTTGCAGTTGGTCCGCGGGCCGCTGAAGTTCGGCGTCGCCGCGCACCGTCAATCGCGGAACCAGCGGCTCGCGCATCGGCTGAGCCGGTGGCGGAGGAGCCTGCATCCCCAGCATCGCGGCGAATCCCGCAACCATGCATGCACATGCCATGAACATCGTTTTCATCGGCCACCATCCTCAATGATTCTGTCCAGCCTCTCGCGCAGGTGAGCCGCGCCGTCAGCCAACAGTTCACGCTTCATGCGGCGAAGTTTGTTGGCGACCGAGCCGTCGATCAACTGATCGCCGATGCGCAACTTGAGCCCGCCCAGCATGGATGCATCCGTATATGGATGCAGCACCGGGTCGCGGCCCAGCGCCTTGTGAATGCTGTCGCGCAACTGGCCCAGTTGCTCCGCAGGCAACGGCGCGGCGGTGAACACGTCAACTTCAATGCGGCCGAACGCTTCCTGCACCATGCGGTCAAAGGCGCTGGCGATGCTCTCCAGGCGATCCAGCCGCCCCTTGTCGTTCAGCACGAGCATGAAGCGGAGCGTCAGGTCGGTGATGCGATTGGTGAAGATGCGGCGAATGCTCGCCGATCGCGCCTCGCGGTCGAGAATCGGCGAGGCGAAGAACTCGCGAATCGAACGGTCGCCGCGCAGCAGTTCGCAGATGTCATCGAGTTCGCCTGCGACCTCGTTGACCTTGTTCGGACCGCCCGCCTGCTGAGCCAGTTGAAACAGGCTCTTGGCGTACACGTTGGCGAGTGCGTCGATTTGCGTGGGCATGGGAAGAAAGAGAAATGCGCCAGATCAGTTCTTTCCGGCCTTGGCGAGTTGGTGCAGAGACTCATCGATCATCCGCTTCTGGTCGCTGGGCGAAATCTCACGCTCCAGGATCTTGCCGGCGATAGTGACGGCGAGATTGGAGGCTTCGCTGTAGAGCGAACTGATCGCGGCGTGCTTGGCGGATTCGATCTCGCGCGTGGCGCGCTGCTTCATCTCCGTCAGTTCCGCCTCGTTGCGGGACCGCAATTCATCGGCCACGGCCTTGGCGTCAGTCTTGGCCTTGGCGATCATGGCGTTGGCTTCCTCGCGGGCCGAGGCGAGATTGCGCTCGTACTCGGCCAGCGCGGCCCTGGCCTGCTGGCGGGCCTGCTCGGCCGATTCGATCTCGTAGCGAATCTTCGCCTCGCGCTCATCCAGCGCCTGGGTGATGGTGGGCCAGACCTTCCACGCCAAGATGCCGAACGCAATCAGGAACACCACCAGCGCGGTGACGCCCGGCAGCCAATTGCCGATGTCCAGCACCTGGATGTCGCCGCCGTGGGTAGCCTCGGCGGCGTGTGCGGCCTGGTCTTCCAATGCCAGAATGAACGAATGAAACATGGTGTGAACCTTCAGAACTCAGCGGCGGGCGATGCGGGGAGGCAATCGCGCGCCGCCGCGGCGTTCAGCCGAGAATGAAGCCGCCAACGACGACGGCGAACAGGGCCACGCCTTCGACCAGCGCGGCGGTCAGAATCATGTTGATGAAGATGCGGCCGGCCATTTCCGGCTGACGAGCCACCGCTTCGTTGGAGCGCGAGCCGATCATGCCGATGCCGATGCCCGCGCCGATCACGGCCAGACCCGCGGCCAGACCGCCGCCAAGCGTCGTAATGCCCGAGGGCTCAGCCTGGGCGAAGGCTTCCGGGGCAAGGAGCAGGGCAGCGAGCGCCGCGAAGAGGAAGGTGGAAAACTTTTTCATGGGCGGGAACTCTCCATCAGGGTTGACGCCGTGGGGTGCGTCTTCAATCGGGGTAGGTGTCCGGCGGCCGCATCCCACACGCGTCCGCCCTTGTGAAATCATGCTGGGCTGGCCGCAGGCTGAACATGACCGTGGCCGTGCGGCTCTGAATGACCGTGTTCGTGCTCATGTTCATGCTCGTGCTCATCGTGATGCGACATCAACGAGATGAACACTGCGGTCAGGAACATGAAGATGAACGCCTGCAGGAAGGCGACGAAAATTTCAAGGAAAGTGATCAGCACCGCCGCCACGCCCGTCACCACCGCAATGCCGCCCACGCTCACCGGCCCACCGCCCTGATTCGCCACCATCGCCCCGAAGCCCAGCAACACCGCCATCAAGACGTGCCCCGCGACCATGTTGGCGAACAAACGAATCGCCAGCGCTGCGGGCTTGATGAACAGGCCCATCAATTCCACCACGAAAACAATCGCCACCACCGGCAGCAGGTACAGCGGCCCGGGCATCAATCCGCCGGTCAGGTGAAGGAAAAATCCCTTCAAACCAAGCTCGCGGATGGCGTGCGCCTGAATCACAAGGAACGAAATCACCGCCAGCGCGCCGGTCACCGTGATGCTTGCCGTTGGCGTGCCGCCGAACGGAACCGTGTGGAACCCGAGCAGGTGAAACAGATCCGCGAACGGAATCAACCCGAAGATGTTGATGAAGAGGATGAAGAAGAACAGCGACATCAGGTAGGGCAAGTACCGCCGCGCGTCCTTCTCACCCATGACGGGCGTGAGCATCTCATCGCGCATGTACAAGGTGATCGCTTCGACCATCTGCGCGAACCGGCCCTTGGTCACGTAGCGGTCATTGCCCTGGCTCGCAGGCCCCGTGGCGATGCGCTTCGCTGCGCCGATCATCATCAACACAAACACCGCCGTCACGATCGAGAGCGTGATCGTGTGCAGCGTCAGCGGCACGCCTCCAATCATGACGAAGGCGTCGCGAACGTGTGAGGTCGGATCGTTGGATGCGGCGAGGAAGAACATGGCTCAGATCAATCGGAAATCCGGAAGTTTTCAGGTCACTGCGGGCGGGAGGAATAGAAACCATTCATGTGCCGGGCGAGCACAGCCGCCTCGACGAACAGGGTGGCCAGGTACGTGATCGAAACGGAGAGTCCCAGCGGTTTCACCGCCAGGGACGACGAAGCGGCGGAGTATAGCAAGAACACGAAAACCGGCGTCGCAAGCAGCCGAAAAACCGTCCCCGCCAGCCACATGGTCATCCAGTCCGCCACCGCACGCTGCTTCCAGGGCCCCATCACGCAAACCCCTGCAATCACAGTCAATCCCGTCACTGCGATTCCCACCATTCCGGTCACGAATTCCTGCGTTCCCCAAGGTCCCAAAGCGATCGCCAACGACCAGAAGCCCATCACCAGCAGGATGGCGATGATGACAGAGAGAATCAGCGACCGGGCCGGCAGGCTGACGCGCGGCTCGACCGTCCGGCCCGCATTCGCGCCGCCATCACCCGCCGCGCTTGGGCTGGGTCCAGTCGTCATCGACATCATCGTTGTTCCAGAGTTCATCACCAGACTTGCCTTCAGCTTCATCCCACGAATCAGTGGGTGTCGGGTCTTTTGAGGGAGGGTTCAGCGGCTTGCCCCGGCCGGCGGTGGGGGCGGTGCGATCGAGTTCGCGGTTGAGCCTGAGTGCGTTGCGGATCAGGCTCCAAAGTGCGACTCCAATTCCCGCGCATGCGCCGATGATCACACCGATCGTGCCGTGGCCGCGCCAGTAATCGAAGAGCCAGCCCAAGAGCACGCCGGCTGCGACTTCGCTGGCGACCTGCATGCCGATGCCCGCCATGCGCCATCCAACACGCATCTCGGCGTCCTCGGCCGCCTGCCGGCGATCGGGTTTTCCGGCCTCAGCCATTTTCGTCCTTATACCACCGCTTCCAGAGACCTCCAAAAGAGCAGAATCCGACTTTGTGAAAAGTTTCCCAAACCTCACTACACTCTAGGAAGCCAGCCCATTCCATGCAAGCCACCCCGGAACTCAGCCGCCCCCGGAACGAAGCCGCTCGCGGCTTGGCCTGGAACATGGAACCCCAATCCCTAGCCTCCTCACTAGAATCCTTTCTTCATGCCTATCAACGAATCTGAAATCATTGATGTGACGCCTCGGAAGATGTCCCGGGGTGATGCACTGTTCCTGCCCGCCGTGATCAAGGGCCTGGGCACCACCCTACGCCACGTTTTTGAAAACCTCGGCCGTGATGGCAAGAACAAGAAGAACATCTGGGTCGTGCAGTACCCCGAAGAAAAACGCGATGACCGCCCGGTCACCGAAGGCGGCCAGGAGCGTTCCACCTTCCGTGGCGTGCATCGGCTGAACCGCGATGAAGATGGCCGCGTGCGCTGCGTGGCGTGCTTCATGTGCGCCACCGCCTGCCCCGCCAATTGCATTCACATCGTCGCGGAAGAATCCCCCTGGCCCGACCGCGAAAAATACCCCAAGCAGTTCGACATCGATGAACTCCGCTGCATCTACTGCGGCATGTGCGAAGAAGCCTGCCCCTGCGACGCCATCGAACTCACACCGTTCTACGAAGTGACGGGCTTGTCGAGAAACGAAATGATCTTCGACAAGACCAAACTGCTCGAGGTGTTCGACAATACGATTGAAGAGAAGCCGATGTGATTCTCACGCCGCCTTGAGCAGGTGGTGGGCGCACCGTCGCCGCTTCCAGCATCGTGTTCGCGAGGCGTATTCACTCTTCGGCTGACAGCCGTTGTGGATCGTTCGTTGCGAGCCAGCAATGCAATGCGCGGATGGCACTGGTCGCATGCTGACCCCAGTGATTTTGCAGCGAAAAAGTCCACTCCCATAGTGCCGCCGCTCGTCGGTCGGCTTGGAAGTGCCGCAAACCAGTTACAACATCCCGATACACATCTGCGATGTCATCGGCCAAACTTCCGACGACTGGTTCCTCAGGCGGAACAGGCAACGGATCATAGACCTCACCATAAAGATCGAACGGCAAACTCGCTGCAGCGTGCGCGAAGACCTGCTTCCATTCGGCATCGTCGACTCGTACCGAGATTGATTTATCGGTTTCAATGTCGCCACTGCTCACCGGAAGCTCAAGACCCGCCGAATAAAGGTGCGTCAGTCGAAGTAGACCACTTCGAACTGCAAACGCGTCCTCATCCGTGGCCGCCGTAGCCCATTGTGCGAACAACTGAGCTTCGGTGACGAATCGCTCCACCGCAGCCGAGGTCTCGTCTTTGCAGGCCATACAAAGAATTGTATCACGCTGCATTCAGCAGTCGCACCGTCGCCGCTTCCAGAATATGCTGGCCGCCTTCCCACGGAGTTCCTGCGTATGAATGAGGTGCTGGACAAACTATGGAGGGAAGGAAAGCCGCCATTCGCTGGTCACGTCTTGGCTGTAGATGGCGAACTCTCGCCCGATCAACTGGTTTTGGCTCTGGGCGAGACAGTATGTGCGCTTCGCGCGGCGTACTTCTCACGCGAACTTCGCGTCAATGAAGATTGGCACGATCACGACGGATTCATCAATTCGGACAAATCCTGCACTTGGGATGAACTCGCATCATGGACCGCAAATGTCGCATCGATCAAGGCGTCCTGCTCGGATGACTGGATGGTTCACACCCTCATATTCCCAACGAGCCTCGATTTCTGCCTACGATATTGGTTCGAGCAGGACTCGCGTGATTCTGGTGAAGCCACGTGTTGTTTTGACCTTTCGGTAGATGATCGCATCATGCGAGAGCTTTCAGATGCATTGCTTGCGCGCGGCCTCCAGCCATCTATGAGACAACTCGCCACGGAATATTTTGCCGAACGCGAATCTGGATGAGGCGCTAATCACGCCGCGTTGAGCAGGCGCACCGTCGCCGCTTCCGGCATCATCGCTTCTAAGGCGGCGAACAGTCCATCGTCCCCCGCGCCTTCGCTCGCAGCGCTCTCCAGCAGCGGGCGATCCTCCTCGAACCGCACGACACTCTGCGACTCGACCTGCGCCAAGCCCCGCGCCACACTCTGCGGCAGCTAATGCGAATGCAGGTCGGATTCTGATGGCGGGGAACGAGACTTCTGTCATCGTTCTGCCGGGACAAACTAGCCCGTTTGGCTTGGGCAGGAGGCCGCGCCGTGTTGCATCTTCGATGTCAAGCAGTTTTGGCGGTATTTGCTATCGCCTGCTCACAGCAGGGCCTGGCAGAACAATCGCTGGGTGGCTGCACGCCTGATGAGCAGCAGATTCTGAGCGCCGCAGATGCCGCTGCACAGGACAATTTCAGCTCCGATGTGGCGATTTCTGGCCAGACAGCCGTCCTCAGCGCGCCGTTCAAGGAGACTGCGGGCCAGCTTTACGCCGGTGCCGCGTATGTTTTCGCCAAAACGAACGGCAAGGGAACTGAACAATGGTCGCAGCAGATCAATCTCGTTGCGCCCGATGCGGCTGCAGAGGATGTCTTCGGCGCGTCCGTGGCGATCGATGGTTCGACGATTGTCATTGGCGCACCCGGCCGAGACGTGCCACATACGGACTCGGGCGCTGCATACGTCTTTACGCTCGTCGAGCAGGATGGCGCGCAATCATGGATTCATCAGGCGACGCTCACGGCTTCGGACCCGGGCGTGAACGACGAGTTCGGCAATGACGTGGCGATTGAAGGCGATCGCATTGTCATCGGCGCTTGGCTGGCCAATAATGCCGTCTACGTCTTCGAACGATCCAACGATGGCTGGATTGAACAAGCAAAAATTGAGTCTCCGGCCGAGCCGTTCACGACTTCGGTGTTTGGGCGCTCTGTCGCGCTGTGGGGCGACACGATTGCCGTGGGTGACATCGGCGCCGAGGTCGATGACATCAGTTATGCCGGGGCGGTATACATTTTCGTTCGCCAAGGCGAACAATGGGTGCAGCAGACCAAGCTTGACAATCCGCATCCAGAGTTCGGCGATTCGGTAGGCGATGACATTGCGCTGGAAGGCGACACTTTGCTCGTTGGCGCATCATCGGACAACCCTGGTGGAATGGCCAATGCCGGCACAACGTTTGTGTATCAGCGCACCGCTGGAGTATGGAAGCTTGCAGCCGAATTGAATTCAAGCGACGCGGCAACCGGTGACGGCTTCGGCGGGGCGCTCGCGCTATCAGGCAACTGGGCCCTCATCGGTGCTCGCTCCGATGATCACAGCGGACAGATCAACATCGGCTCGGTGTACGTATTCATTCACGCGAGCGACGAATGGGTCGAGCATTCAAAGTTTTCTGGTTCAGACTCCAGCGATGGTGACCAATTTGGGAACGCCCTTGCCTTGGAGGGCAATGCCGCAATAATCGGTTCGTTCGGCGCTGAGTTCGCGAATCAGGAGGATAGTGGTGCGGCCTACGCCTTTCGAATTGGCTGCGCGCCAGGGGATATCACAGAGGATGGCGCGGTCAATGTCGATGACCTGCTGACGGTCATCAACCTCTGGGGTAACTGCCCCGATCCGCCGGCAAAATGTCCGGCCGACTTGAACGACGATGGCACGGTCAACGTCGATGATCTGCTCATTGTGATCAACAACTGGAGTTAGTGCCTACAATCTTTTGCCGTCTCGAGTGCGGCGGAAACGCCAGCGACCGCTTCACGACATCATCGTAATCTCACGCCGCGTCCAGCAGTCGCACCATTCGGGAGGCGCCGCACTCGGTGCATCGCTCACTCGTGCCGATCGGATACGCACACTTGAGACACAGGCCGCGCTTGATGCGCCACCGCTTTCGCAGCGCGAACGGCGTGGCGAAGAGCAGCGACACACCCCACCAGATCGCCGCGTAAAACACCGTGTTGATCGCGAAGCCTGGCCAGAGCGGACATAGCGGCAGTGTCTTGCTCTTCAGCCAATCGGATTTGAGACGCCAGCACCACTGGCACTCGGTATGAGCCACACCACCATTAACAACAATGGTGGCGGTGTACTGCATTGACAAAAGCGGCCAACCCGTGTGGTCGTAGGTGATTCCGACCGATTGCTTTCCGATGTCTTCCATCGTCGTCACGAGCAGGTCAGCTCTGCCAAAAGCCCATGATTCAACCGCATTGCCCTCGATAATCTCCGAGCCGTGCCATGCCTGGGGCGCATGGCTCAGCCAATACGCCCGAGCATCATCCAGCGGCAGTTCGCGAAAGAAGCCTTTTCGAATCGGCACGCTGACGAATCCGGCAATGCCCCACGCCACCGCAACGTTGATAATCGCGCCCAGTAGCAGCAACACGCAGATTCGCAAGGCCCATCGCTTCACGCCATCATTGTAACCTCACGCCGCTTCCAGCACATGCTGGCCGCCCACAGGCTAGTCCCGTAGGATCCTGTACGTCTCGACGACGCCACCTGCATCGAAGCGGACCGCGAGCCATTCGTTGTCGATTGAAATGAACGAATTTCGTTCTGGTCCAAGGTAATACACCAAGTGCTCATCCAAGAACGGCCTATCTGGCTCCTCAGGCCCGAGCAGTGCTAATACTTCATCTCGAGTTTTTCCATTGAGCAGGCGATGGGCGATGATGTCATCGGCCATCTCAAGTCGGGCGTGAGTCTGATGGATCGTTGGGTCCTGCCACTTCGCAGAAGTAAACTCAGAACTTTGCTTGGATGCTTGAATGAATTGTTTCGCAGTGAAATAAAACATTGCTGCTGCAAGGATTGCAGCAATGAATACAAGCCTAAGCCAAAGGCCAGTGCGCTTCATCAGTACGAGATAGTACGCGGCACTTTAGAGGGAAGTTCAAGCCGCGTTGAGCAATCGCACCGTCGCTGCTTCCAGTGCCGCGAACAATCCGTTTCCTTCGTTCAAGTCGCTCTCCAGCAGCGGCCGATCCTCATCAATCCGCACCACACCCTCCACACGCTGCGCTTCGATCTGCGACGCGCCCCGCACTACACCCTCTGGCAACTGTGGCAGCGCATCGATGAACCCTTCCTTCCCGAACAAATGTCCGAACGCGCTCTCGCGCAAACTCACCTGCGTCTCGCCGATGATCTTGGACACGCCGCGCGACCAGGGGCTCATCTCGCCGCGCGTTGTCAGCCACCTGCCGAAGTACGTCACGTACAAACCCTCCAGGCCGCACGCCATGGGATACATGATCTCAAACGGCCGCTTGGTGTACGCGCCCAGCAATCGCGCGTGCGTGCGGCGCATGTTCGGCTTCTCGCCGATCGCGCCGAACAACAGGAAATGCGACACGCCCTTGGGCTTGGCCTTCGTCGGCGTCGTGACATCGCAGTATCGAATCACATGCCCGCCACTCGGCGAACTCTGCACCGCCAACTCCGGAAACCCCAGCGTCCCCCTCACCACGCCCTCAGGCAGCTTGGCTTCTTCCGGCGGCGCTTCCTTGGTGATGATTCCAAGCGATCGCTTCTCCGCATCCGAAAACGATGTGTCCCACTTGAACTGCATCGCAAAATCGCGGCACATGCGCACCGCATCCTTGCGCGCATTGTTCTTCTGCCTCACCGCTCCCGGCGTGCACGTCGCCGGACTCTGCACCGCCTTCACCGCATCGATGAACCTGCGGATCGTCCGCCGGTAATACTCGAACATGCGCGGATCGGTGAAGCCGTAACGCTCTGGATCCTTCTCGACCTGCGTGATGAACCGCTCCATCCATAGCTTCTTGCCATCATCGGAATCGGGCATGTACGGCTTGCGACGATGCTTAGCGGTCATAATGAACCTCTCTTGCAATCAAACAATGCACCGCAGATTCGTAAAGGACGTGGAGCGAGAAACAGATGCGAAACCAAACCAATCCATCTCATGCAAACGTCTGCGTTCTCTGCGCCGCTGCGGCGATTCGATGAGTCAAAACCGGACACTGTCAGACGCAGCCAACCCAATGGGAGGCATTGCCGACCGGCTGTCATCGGCCGGCATCGCGCTTGGGTTAAGTGAAACTCGGCTGTTGACAGGTGAAATCCGATTTCCGGGGGCTGCCAACCTGCTGTCAGCCGTCGCCTCCGGATTGCCAGCCGCCGCCACGGGGCTGGGACCCAAGGATTTCGCGAGTTGAAACGCCCCTTGTGCAAGTCCGAACGCGGCTTGTGTCCGTTGGAACGCAGAAGTCGCCCGTTGGAAGCGGGTGGTTGCAAAGTCGATTGCGGTGGTCGCCAATTGGAGCAAGGCACTCGCCAGTTGGAACGTCGAGGATGCGACTTGGAACGAGGAAAAAGCGTGATGGCGCAAGGGCTTTGCGAGATGGGATGTGGACTTTGCAAGATGGAGCAAGGAAGTGGCAAGTTCCAACGAGGCTCTTGCGTGTTGCGACGTGGAGTTTGAGACTCCGAAAGGTGAACATGCCAGTGCGAACGTCGAGTTTGCATGTTCCTGCGACGATTTCGCAACTTGATGTGAGGAACTTGTCGGTGCGCAAGGTGAACTTGCAGGCCCTGCCGACTTAAGTCGGCAGGGCCTCATTCGTTCGAGCGGTTCACATCTGACCCGGCCACATCAGCGCGAAGATCGCCGCGGTGATCAGGCCGAACACGAGGCCGTCGATCAGGGTTGTGATCATGTTGCGGATCGGCACGTTGAACCAGATGCCCTGCGGGATGCTGGCCAGGCAGTAGGACATGATCGCGGCCAGCGCGGTGACGTGGAACACATTGTGCCAATCCTCGCCGCGGTGCAGCGTGATGGTCGCCAGCAGCGCGACCAAAACGCTGACGACAACATAGAACACAAACGACCCGATCATCTTGCCGCCCATCTTCATGCCCGGCGGCCAGACGTGCACCACGCCCACCGGACCATCTGTCACCTTCTTGATGAACTCCGGATCCTTCATCTTGGAATGGTCCTGGCAGTCGGGAAAGCCATAAATGCCCGGCGAAAGATTCTGGCTCTTGACCGCGGCGATCATCGCGTCCTCATTGGGCAACTTCTTAAATTCCCCCTTGTGATGCGGCATCGCCATCCAGGCAACGGCAGCAGCGATCCAGACCGCAGCGGCAGACAACACGATCGGCAACCACAAATCAATCAGCGAAACCGCCATGACGAGTCTCCATTCAAATCGGCAACGAAACACGTTCACACACGATGGATGAACGTGCAATCGCCTGGCTTAAATGATCGATAACCGCTGCAACAAAACTTGATTCTTTAGCGCATGACGTGAGGGCTTTCGCCTGTGCATGGGGTATATTGAGGTCGATCAGGAGGCGGAAAACACCGTGCCGCTGCGGCAATCAATCAAATTGGCGATGATAAGCGCGGCGGCTGTCCTCACGCATGGCGCGACGGGCCAGGTTTGTCCGAACTACCAGGGCGGCGCGGCGATGGGAACGGTGGCCGCGCCCAATCTGGTTGAAGCGTCCGGACTCGCGGCCAGTCGCCGCAACGCAGGTGTGATCTGGGCCAACAATGATTCAGGCGACAGCGCGCGGCTGTTTGCGCTCAACGCCGATGGCACGCATCTTGGGATCTACAACTTCTCGGGCGCGACTGCGACAGATTGGGAGGACATCGCCATCGGATCGGGGATCAATCCTGAACTGGATTATCTCTACGTCGGCGACATCGGCGACAACTTGAATATCCGTTCCACCATCAAGGTCTATCGAGTGGCGGAGCCGACGGTGAGCGCGCGGCAATCGCCGACCACGGTGACGCTGACAGGCGTGCAGACGATCACGCTGGCGTATCCCGATGGGCCGCGCGATGCCGAGACGCTGATGGTGGACACCAACGGCGACATCTACATCGTTTCCAAACGGGTGACCGCGCAGGGGCGCGTGTATCGCGCGCCGTACCCGCAGGCCACCAGCGGCACCATCACGATGCAGTTTGTCGCGCAACTGCCTTGGGGCGCGGTGAACGGCAACGGCGGGGCGACCGGCGGCGACATCTCAGCCGATGGCAGCGCGATCATCGTCCGGCGTCTGTCCGGTTTCTCTCCCGCCGCGACGCTGTGGCGCCGCGCGCCCGGAACCAACCTGTGGGATGCGTTCAGCAGTGCGGGCTGCAATCTCACGTTTGTCGCGGAGCGACAGGGCGAAGCAGTGTGCTTTCTGCCCAGCAGTCTGAGTTTCTGCACGCTCAGCGAAGGCGCGAACCAGCCGCTGTATCTGTACTCGCGCATTCCCAAGCCCGGCGACGTCACCGGCGATGACATCGTGAACGCGAACGACCTGCTTGCAGTGATCAACGCGTGGGGGCCATGTGCACCATGCCCGGCAGACCTGACCGATGACGGGCAGGTCAATGTGAACGATCTGCTTGCGGTCATCAATGGCTGGGGTTGAATGAAAAAGCCCGGAGCAGAAGTCCGGGCTTGGCGCGCACAGTGAATCAGATCGAGCGATTCATTTCTTCTTGCGTTCGAATACGCCTTCGAAGTTCTTGAATTCGCGGCCGTTCTCATCGATGGCGTGGCCAGTCATGGTGTGACGATCGGGATTGGACATGTTCCATGTCGCCGAGGCGCTGATCATTTTTCCAGTTGCGGGATTGCGATGGCGGCTGCGCATCGACATGGTCTTGGTGTCGGGGTTGTAGGTTCCGGTCTCGAACATGATGGGCGTGGAATGGCTGTCCATCCAGATGATTTCGTACTGGCCATCGAGATTGTTGTAGCCCAGATACGCCAAACCGCGGAACGCCTGGCCCATGAAATCGGCATCGACTTCCTCACGAACGTAATGGCCATCGAGCACCCATTCGCGCTTGACGGTGCCTTTGGATTCCATCATCGGCGTACCGGGCTCCATCGCGAAGCGCACCACGGTGTCCCACTCGCCGATTGTGGCGTCGAGATACTTGTGGTGTTCGCCGGGCGTCCCGGCTTTCATCATCGCAGCCATCGCGTCATCGGCGGCGGGTTGCTCATCCTCGACAACCTTGTTGGCGGTGTCGGTGATCGCTTTCCCCGCCGACTTCACGCCCTCTTTTACGTCTTTCAGGATGCCTTTGTCCTGGGGTTGTTCAGCGATCGCGCTGGAATCGCTGAAGATGTCGGCGCGGCCGGCGGCGAAGGCCAGGCCCGCCACGGCGAGCAATGTGATGGTGTTGCACGTGCGGTTCATGAGTGTGAGTCCTCCAATAACAAAAGAATGAGCAATGATGCGCATCGAGCGCCGGGATGGAGCCGGTTGCGCGATGGGCATGATACCGTGCCGCAGTGCGTGCTGGCTGAGATCGTTCGCGCCGCGGCTGTCATGAACCGCGGCTATTGTTGAATGTGGATCAGACGCAGCCCAAGTACGAAGTGGCGATCATTGGCGGCGGGCCGATCGGCATCGAACTCGCCGCGGCGCTGCGGCACGCGAAGGTGAGTTACGTTCACTTCGAAGCCGGCGCCATTGGCTTTGCCTGCGCCAAGGTCAACCGCGACGCCGAGCTGATCAATTCGCCGGATCGCCTG
>CAMPIL010000030.1 GCA_946886375.1 uncultured Phycisphaerales bacterium | reverse complement strand
TCCTTCGGCAAGGCGTGCGGCGAGATGGTCCTTGCCGCCCGCGCCAACGATGGCTCTGCGGTCGCCTCGCCATATATGCCGCTCAATCTGCCCGGCTTCTGGCAGCCAACGCCTCCAGCATTCGCGCCGGCCCTTCTTCCCAATTGGGCGACCGTCGCATGCTGGACAATGTCCAGCCCATCGCAATTTCGCTGCCCCGGCCCGCCCGCTCTGGTCGCCGAGGCCTATGCGATCGCGCTCGACGAAGTTCGCGATCTGGGCCGCATCGACAGCGCGGTTCGCACAGCCGATCAAACCCAGATCGCGCGATTCTGGGCCGATGGCGCAGGCACCGTAACGCCGCCGGGCCACTGGAACCGCATTGCCGGTGACTTGTCGCGCACGCAGGGCTTGTCCCTGGTGAACACGGCCCGCATGTACGCCATGCTCAACTGCGCCATGGCCGACGCCGCGATTGCATGCTGGGACAGCAAGTACGCGTTCAACTTCTGGCGGCCGATCACAGCGATTGTGCACGCCGATACCGACGGCAACCCGTCCACGTTGGCCGATGCTTCGTGGCTGCCCTTGATACCGACCCCGCCGTTTCCCACGTACAGTTCCGGTCACAGCACATTCAGCGGCGCGGCGGCGCGGGTTCTTGCGCACGTCTTGGGCGCTGATGCCGTGGAATTTTCGACCACCTCGGATGGTCTGCCCGGCGTGACGCGGTCGTTTCACAGTTTGGACGCCGCAGCCGAAGAAGCCGCCGCGAGCCGGTTGTACGGCGGGATTCACTTCCGCTTCGACAACCTAGACGGCCTGCTCGCCGGCCGCCAGATCGCAGCGCATGTGTTGGCCAACTCCTTTTCACTCGTGGGTGATCTGAACGGCGACGGCCATGTGACGCTCACAGACTTGCACGCGCTGCTGGGCATGATCGGCCGGTGCCCTGCAAGCGGCGCATGCGCGGGCGATCTGAATCGCGATGGCATCGTCAACGGCGCGGATGTGGCGTTGCTCGCGCAGCGGATGGGGTCCTGATGCCCAGCGTCGCGTAACGAACCCTCGCTGGATCGCAGGGCACGGTGAGATTCGGATTTGCGCCTGAGCACGTCGGCGAAACTCTTCCACATCATGACAAGAGGCATGAATGCTGCGGCTGAGTCCGAGATGCGCAGTTGATCTGGCTTGACGGTTCTGATCATTGCGCCACCATTGGGTTGAGAGCCAATAACCGAAGGGAGCAGCCCCATGCTTGAAACGCTTGCTCGCAACTGGTGGACATTTACGCTGCGTGGAATCGTCGCAATTCTCTTCGGAATCCTGGCACTCATCTGGCCCGGCATCACGCTGCTGGCGCTGATCATTTTGTTCGGGGCGTACGCGATCGTGGACGGCGTGTTCGCGATCGTCGCGGCGATCGCCGGCGCGGCCCGCACGCGCCCGTGGTGGGTGTTTGTGCTTTGGGGTGTTCTGGGGATAGCGGCGGGCATCTTCGCGTTCAGTTACCCGGGCATCACCGCTCTGGTGCTGCTGTACGTGATTGCATTCTGGGCGATCGTGCGCGGCGTGATGGAGATCATCGCCGCCATTCAATTGCGCAAGGTCATCACTGATGAATGGCTGCTGATTCTCGCCGGCGTGCTGTCGATCATTTTCGGCACTGTGCTTCTGGTGTGGCCCGGGGCAGGGGCGCTGGCGTTGCTGTGGGTGATCGGCATCGCGTCGGTCGCGATCGGTATCCTGCTCATCGGCCTGAGCGTGCGTCTGAAATCTCTGAAGAACCGGTTGGGCGCGACGCCCAGCGATTTTCGGGCCGCATGAAGACAGGCAAGCGCGACTGCATCGCGGCTGGTCTTGGGTCTCGCCGCGTCATGCCACGCAGGATCTGAGCCGCGTGCGCTGTCTCAGAAGTCAAACTCTGAGGAATTTTTCTGTCCTCCTCTCCAATTTTGTCCACTGCCAATGGGGACAAATTCCGTTCAAAATGTGAGTCTGGGCGATCAGCGGCAATCAAGATTCCCCAGTTTGACACAAAAACTGGGTTTTCAGGGCCGATATTTCCGGACGTTCGCGTCGGAACGGCGGAGCGTCTCCGGGTCCGAAAATTGCATTTTGTTCTTGCAAGAAAGATGGGCTTGGATTACATTGGTAGACAGTGCAATGCAAACGCAGCATTGCGGGTAGATAGGTTGTAGAGATGAGGGAGAGTTGACGCGATCTCTGGAGGAGGAGTTCGTCATGACTTTCCAAATGCAGCGTGCAGCAGGTTTTATTGCCAGTGTCGCAAGTGCGGCGATTCTGTCGTCCGTCTTCACGCTGAATGCCAGCGCCGGTGTGATTGCCCCGGACCTGACCTTCACCCTTCAGGTGAACAACGACGCCCCAATTTACTTCTTCCCACTCGGTGAGCAGACCGGCGCCACATCCTGGCACTGGGAAGGCAGCTACAACGATGCGGGTTGGAGCATGCCCAGTTTCAGCATTGATGCGGATGAGGATCCAATGATCAACGCGCAGATGGGCCTGCAGAACAACACGTTGGTCACCAACCTGTACACCATCACGGTGGCGCTCCCCGTCGCAGCGATTCCCGGCTCCTCGCTCATCGGTGGATCGGTCGGCGGTTCGTTGACCGATGCCAATCAAAACGGCAACGCGGTGCTGACCTACGGCAACGGTGGCCCGTTCTCGGCATTGTTCATCGGCATGATCGACAACATCGGCGTGCTTGGCTTGCACCCCGGCGGCGGCAGCGTTGCTGCGGCGTTCGGCGGCGAGACCGTCAATGTCCCGGCCATCTCCTCTGGTTTGCCCGGCCCGACCGGCGCTGGTCCCGCAGTTGCTGCCAGCATCGGCATTCAACTGCAGTTCCTCCTCACCCCCGGCGACTCGGTCGCGCTCAGCAGCTTCTTCGTGGTTGAGCCGGTCCCGGCTCCGGCAGGCTTGGCCCTCCTCGGCTTGGCCGGCCTGGGTGGACGCGCTCGCCGTCGCGCCTGATCGATTTGAATTCTGGATCTAACTCTTCAACGCCTCGGCTTGGCCGAGGCGTTGTTGTTTTTGCGCTGCCGCGCCCTGGCTTCTCGCGCTTCCGGCGCTTGCCAAATGGGGATTTCAATCTGAGGCGAGCAACTGGACATCCCCACGCATTCCGCGGGAGGAAACGACGCGGCCTTCGCCTGCGAATCGCCCCTGATCCATCGAGCCGACGGCCATTGATTAGGTTGCGTTACCTATTGCCGAATGCTTAGATACTTCGAGCATGGGCTTTGTACCCAGCTGGTTCGTTCCCGGCTGGATTCGACCCCCCAAATCGGCCCCATCTGATGAAAGCAAACTCCATACACGCACTGGTATGGACAGCCGTCAGCCTTGCGACGACTGTTTCCAACGCCGAGAACGTCCCGCCCGACGTCACTCCGGAACGAGTCTCGGAAATGACGCTCGAGCAACTCATGAGCATTCCTGTCGTGTCACTGGCCGGCACCGATCAGGAGTGGTTCACCACGCCCGCCGCAACGTATGTCATCACCGGCGAGGACATTCGCCGCAGCGGTTTCCTCTCGCTGGCGGAGATCCTGCGACTCGCGCCCGGCGTTTTCGTCGGGCAGGTGAATTCGCAGGCCTTTTCCGTCGGCACACGAGGGTTCAATGGCAGCCTGGCGAACAAGACACTCGTGCTCATCGACGGCCGCAGCGTCTACGACCCGCTGTTCTCCGGCACGTTCTGGAACGTCCAGGACGTGTTGCTGGAGGACATTGAGCGCATCGAGGTCATTCGCGGGCCCGGACCCACGCTCTGGGGCGCCAACGCAATGAACGGCGTCATCAACGTCATCACCAAGAGCGCCAGGGACACCCAGGGCCTGTTCCTGCAAGGCGGGGGCGGCACATTTGAGCGCGCATTCGCCTCGGCCCGTTACGGCATGAAGGTCGATGAACATTCGTGGATCCGGTTCTACGGCAAGTGGTTCGAACGCGATCATCTCATCCTGCCCGATGGCAGCAGCAGTCACGATGATTGGGACATGTGGCGCGGCGGCTTCCGTTTTGATCGCGAAGCCGGCGACGACATCATCTTCACACTCCAAGCGGACGCCTATTACAGCGACCGAATTGGCGAATTCGTCCGCAACTTTCCCGTGCCCGGGCAGAACATGGTGTTTGCCAACGACATCCGCGATGTCCGCAACAGCGGTGGCAATGTGCTGTTTCGTCTTTCACAGGAAAAGTCGAGTGAGGGCTGGTCCCTTCAAGGTTACTACGACCGTACGAATCGCGTCACGAACGTCACCTTCGAGGTTGAACGAAACACGTTCGATCTGGACTGGAGACATCGTTTCCAGATTGGTGATCGGCACGAAATTTTGTGGGGCCTGGGAGCCCGCACGACAAGCGATGAGGTTCAACAGGGCGTGAACCTGATCTTTGATCCGGCGAAACGCACATTGAACACGTTCAGCGCATTTGTGCAGGACACCATCACACTGGTCCCTGATCGCTGGTTCGCGATGATCGGCTCGAAGTTCCTGCACAACACCTATACGGGGTTCGAGGTGCAGCCCAGTGCGCGGCTGTGGTGGACGCCCAACGACCGATACACGCTGTGGACGGCCATTTCTCGCCCGGTGCGCGTGCCCTCAAGGACCGAACGCGAAAGCACCCTCGTGGCCGCATACGCCGATACGGGGATACTCGGCGGCGGCCCGCCGTCGGGCGTGATCGTGCCGATCGGCGTCACCGGCAGCAACGTCGACTCCGAGGAAATGGTCGCGCTGGAACTGGGCAATCGAATCCGCTTCGGCGAACGGGTCACCCTTGACGCAACAATCTTCTACAATGACTACGAAAAACTGATCTACGTCCCGCCAGCGGTCGTCGGCACCTCGTGGAACAACAACGGCTTTGGCGAGACCTATGGCGGCGAGATCGACGTGACCTGGCGCGTGGCGGAAAATTGGAGATTGGTGGCCGCGTACAGTTTCGTGGATGTGCAGATCCACGGTCCGATCTTCAGTCAGGATGAAAGAAACACGCCGCAGCATCAGGCGCAATTGCGTTCGTATTTCGATGTCACCGAAGACATCGAACTCAACAGCGGTCTGTACTACGTGGACAACGTGCCGGGCGTGAACGCCAAGTCCTATCTGCGACTTGACGTTGGCGTGACCTGGCGTGTGACTGACAACTTTGAGATTGCAGTGTGGGGGCAAAACCTGCTTGAGCCTGCTCACCCGGAGTTCTCGGGATTCGAGGTTGAACGCGGGTTTTATCTGATGGGCACGCTTCGATTCTGATCTCGTGCGGCTTTCCTAGAGCCTGTATGCCCCGAATAATTGCACATCGCCGCAATGGCTGGATTATGAGCAGAGGGACATCCACGATTGTGACCCTTGCGGCTCTGATGGCGGCGCTGTTGATTTCACGCCTCTCACAAGGGCAGTCGCAAGGGGGGGACCGTCTGACCGTATTGAAAGCCGGAATGGTTCTGAATTTTGTGAAGTACACGGAGTGGCCGTCGGACGTGTTTGAATCCGCCGACGGCCCGATCGTAATCACGGTGGTTGGCCGCTGCGCATTGACGGACGTTCTGGCGCGGGCCGTCCAGGGTCAGGAGATCGGTGGTCGCAGGGTGAGCGTGATGCAGGTGAATTATCCAGAGTTTGAGCCCGGCCGCGACAATAGCAACGATGAACGGCTGCGCGAGTTTCAATCCAGGCTGCATCGTTCGCACGTGGTGTATGTGTGCGAACAGGAAGCCTCGCGCGTCAAGCAGATCATCGCGCTGCTTCAGGGTGCGGCGGTGCTGACGGTGAGCGATGCGCCGCGATTCGCCGAGCGCGGAGGCATGCTGGGGCTGGTTGTTCGCGAGGGCCGCCTGGCGTTTGATGCCAATGCCGAAGCCATCCGTCAAACGCGCCTGAAGGTCAGTTCCAAGGTGCTGCGTTTGGCGCGAATTGTGGAGACGACCGAGGATTGATGAAGTGCTGATTCCAAGAGTCAAGACATTCCGAATGCGCGTGCTTCTAGTGGTGATCCTTGCCAGCCTGTTGAGCGCGCTATTGGTGAGCCTGACGCTGACGGCACGCAGTTACATGCGCACGCGAATTGTTGCGTTGGAGACCTTGCAGGTTCAGGCGGCGATGATCGCGGTCCACGCGGCCGCGCCCCTGCAGTTTGACGACCGCGAGGCCGCGCAGGAAACGCTGCGCGCCATGGGAGCCGTGCCCGACGCCGGCGGCGCGGTGCTGTACGATGACAACGGCAGAGAATTCGCACGCTGGACCAAGGGGGCCACCGAGGGCCTGGACCTCAGCCTGGGCAATGCCGGGCAGGAAGTTCAGGATCACTGGCTGCTGGTGCAGATTCCCGTCGAGCACCAGGGCGACTATGCCGGCTCGCTGGTCATGGCGATCGATCTTTCGCCCCGTTACCAGCGCGTTCGTGAATCGCTCGCGTGGGCTCTGGCGGCCGCGGGTGGCGCATCGGTCGTGGCGCTGCTGATTGGTCTTCAGATGCAGCGCTCGGTGGCGCGGCCGGTGGAGGAATTGGCCAGGACCGCCGAGCGCATCTCCACCACACGCGACTTTTCTGTGCGTGCGAGCAAGTATTCGGACGACGAGTTCGGCCAGTTGACCGAAACGTTCAATCAGATGCTCACCGAGATTCAGCGGCAGAGCGATGAGATTGAAGATCGCCAGAAGCAGTTCCGCCTCGCCGTCGAAGCCGCGCCCAACGCGATGGTCATGGTGGACGACCTTGGCGTGATCATGCTGGTGAACACGCAGGCCGAGCGGTTGTTTGGATATTCGCGAGATGAGTTGGTCGGCCAGTCGGTGGAAGTGCTTGTGCCGGAACGGCTGCGAGGGCGGCATCCGGATTACCGCACGGCGTTCTTCACCAGCCCGCGGGCGCGGCCCATGGGCGCCGGCCGCGACCTTTTCGGCCGCCGCAAGGACGGCACGGAAATTCCCGTGGAAATCGGCCTGAATCCCATTCAGACCGATGAAGGCCTGCGCGTGCTCAGTTCCATTGTCGACATCACCGAGCGGCGGCAGCAGCAGGAGGAGTTGCGGCTCAGCCAGGAACGCTTGGCGCTGGCTCAGGCGGCGGGCCACGTCGGCACGTTCGACTGGAACCTGATGACCGGGCAGGTCTTCTGGACGCCGGAACTGGAGACGCTCTTTGGCATTGAGCCGGGCACATTCGAGGGAACCTTCGAGCAGTGGTCCCAGCACATTCACGCCGATGATCGCGCCGCCGCGATGCACACCGTGCAGCAGGCCGTGGAGCATCGACGCGAATTGCGCAACGAGTACCGCATCATCCGGCCCGACGGCGAAATCCGCTGGATGATGGCGATGGGCGAGACGCTCGCCGACTCGCAGGGCAATCCTGTCCGGATGATCGGCGTGAACGTGGACATCACCGATCGCAAACAGGCCGAGGAAAACTCCGCCCGGCTCGCGGCGATCGTCAACTATTCGCATGATTCAATCATCGGCAAAACTCTCGACGGCATCATCACCAGTTTCAACCCTGGCGCTGAGCGGATGTACGGTTACAAGGCCGAGGAAATCATCGGGAAACCGATTGCCATGCTGTTCCCTCCCGAATACGTCGACCAGGAACTGCCGCAGATCATGGAACGGCTGAAACGGAACGAAGTGGTGCAGAGTTACGAAACAATGCGACGCCGCAAGGACGGTTCCACGCTGCCCGTTTCGGTCACGGTGTCGCCCACGCGCGCCCCGGACGGGCGATTGATCGGCGCTTCGTCGATTGCTCGCGACATCACGGATCAGAAACGCGCTGAGGCCGAGCGCAGCGAACTGCTGGAAAGCGAGCGGGCCGCCCGCGCCGAAGCCGAGCGGGCCAGCCGCATGAAGGACGAATTCGTCGCCACCCTTTCGCACGAGTTGCGCACGCCTCTGACGGCGATCCTGGGATGGGCCCAGATGCTGCGCAAGATTCCCGATCAGCCCCCGCAGGTTGAGCAGGGATTGGAGATCATTGAGCGCAACGCGCGCGTTCAGACCCGAATCATCGAGGACCTGCTTGACATCAGCCGCATTGTGTCCGGCAAGATTCGCCTGGACGTGCAGCAGGTGGACCTCTCGCAGGTCATCGAGGCTGCCTTGGCGACGGTGCGCCCCGCCGCGGAAGCCCGTGGGATTCGCCTGCAAACGGTGGTCGATCCCCACGTCGGCCCGGTGCGCGGCGACCCCAATCGCCTGCAGCAGGTGGTCTGGAATCTGCTGTCCAACGCCATCAAGTTCACCGACCGCGGCGGGCGAGTGCAGGTCTGCCTGGAGCGAGTGAATTCTCACGTGGAAATCAGTGTGAGCGACAGCGGCATAGGCATCAGTCCGGATTTTCTGCCCTACGTCTTCCAGCGGTTCCGGCAGGCCGATTCCTCCACCACACGGCAGCATGGTGGGCTTGGTCTGGGACTGGCAATCGTGCGGCAACTGGTGGAACTGCACGGCGGATCAGTGCGGGCCAAGAGTCCAGGCGTGGGGCAGGGAGCCACATTCATCATCGCCCTGCCTCTGATGGCTGTGCACCCGCCGGAGGAAGACCCCGAAAACCGGCTGCACCCGCGCATGCCAAAGGCGCTTTCGCTGGAGAGTGAGTCGGTTTCGCTGGACGGCATTCGCGTATTGGTGGTGGACGACGAGCCTGACGCCCGGGAGCTTGTTGCGCGGCTGCTGGTGGACCGTGGCGCCGAGGTGGCCAAGGCCAGTTCGGCCATGGAAGCCCTGCGCCTGGTCGAACCGTTTAAACCCCATGTGTTGGTCAGCGACATTGGAATGCCACAACAGGATGGATACGACCTGATTCGCCAGCTGCGTGCCTTGCCGGCGAGCAGTGGGGGGAATATCGCCGCAGTGGCCCTGACGGCGTTTGCGCGGTCTGAAGACCGCACCCGTGCCCTGATGGCAGGGTATCAGATGCATGTTTCCAAGCCGGTGGAACCTTCGGAATTGATGGCCACCGTGGCAAGCCTGGCGGGCCGCGCCGCACACCCGGGGCCAGAGAATCCGGCTTCATGAAAACTGGATGTCGGGCCGGTGGACTAAGCCAATCGACTTGGATATTTTCTTCTAAAGGGAGTTTCTGGAAAGGGAAGTTTCTGGATTGGGAATTGATCCATATGGAGCGTCAACAAATCAAAGTTCTGTGTGTCGAAGACAGCATGGATTTGGCCGCGCTTCTGTGCACCGCCATTGATGCTGAACCTGATTTGAAGACCGTGGGCTGCCTGCACCAGGCCGATGGGCTGTTGGAGCACGTGCAGCAGACTGAGCCGCACATTGTCCTTCTGGACCTGACGATGCCCGGCAAGAATCCGCTTCAGGCTCTGCGCGAGGTGGCCAAGGCTTTCCCTCAGGCTCGCACAATCGTGTTCAGCGGCTATAACGGTCAGGACCGCGTCGATGCGGCCATGGATGCGGGCGCGTGGGGTTACATCTCCAAGCATCAGGAGATTCCCGAGGTGCTCACAGCGATCCGCCGCGTGGCGCAGGGCGATGTGGTGCTGGCGCAGTAGTGCCGTTTTTCATGCACATCTGACGAGTCGTGCACCGCGGTTGAAACGGCTCAAAACGTGCGTCAGACCTGGCAGCCCTGGTCGGGCGGTGCCTGAATTTCCTCGGCGCCGATGAGTTGCGCAAGGCGCAGCAGAGCATCGCTCAGAAGCCGCTTGCGCGCCTTGGTCGGCCGAATGTGCGGCTCCCACCACAGGCCCTTGATCTCCAGCACGCCGCGCTCGCGATGGAACTTCGGGTCCAGACGACCGATGAGCCGATCGCCTTGCATGATGGGCAGCACGTAATACCCGTAACGCCGCTTGGGCGCCGGAACGAAGGCTTCGAACGTGTAATCGAATGCGAACAGCCGCATGACGCGCTTGCGATCGCGCAGCACCGGATCAAACGGACTGAGAATGCGCAGGCGATCGGTGGCGCTCTCTTGGTTCCGCAGGCGCTTGATGCGCTCGAACACGTCGTGCAAGGCGTATGCGGCGCGCGGCTTGGAACCGTCGGCGGATTCCACGATGACTTGGACGATCTCGCTGGCTCGGTGCGCTGCGGCGCACCAGGTGCGCGCTGCCGCCAGATCGATCGCGTTCCAGAACGCCGCGATTTCGCTGGGCGTCGCGGTGCCCAGGCGCTCCAACGCGCTGCGGCAGGCCCATTCCACGTGTGATTGAGTGTCCGAGGCTTCGCGCAGGTGCTGTGCGGGCATCACCCGCTCAGTGAGGTCGTACACCTTCTGAAATCCCACGCGCCGGGCTACTGCGATTTCACCGGTGCGCCAGAGGTGCTCAAGCGCCGCCTTCTGCGGCTTCCAACCCCACCATCCATTCTCGGCCGGCTTTTCGCCGTTGGACTGCGGTTCAAAGTCGCGTGAAAGCAGCGGGCCTTCCTTTTCGATGCGCTGCCGCACCTGCTTGATAAGCGCATCGGGATTCTTGCCGATGCGCTCGCGCCACCATGCGTTGGTGCGGATGCGCGTGCGGTACCGCTCGAATCGGTGCCGCCAATGCGCAAACCATTGCGTGGGAATTGCCGAGGCGTCGTGCGTCCAGTGTTCAAACAGCGTGCGCTTATGTTCCAGCAGTTCTGCAAGCAGCGCGGGGCGGTAGCCGTCCATCCGGCTGCCCAGCGTGAGGTGATGCGCGCGCTCCACCACGTTGATCGTGTCGATCTGCACGAACCCCATGCGGTGAATGAGATCCTCCAGCGAGCGGACCGTCGCGCGGCGTGTGGGGTCATCAAGCAAACCCTGCGCGCGCATCAGCAGCCGCCGTGCATCGGCCGATGAAACAACGTGAACCTTCGATCCGGTCGCCGCCATTGCACCAGCATAGCGGCCGAGGTCTCGCCGCAGCGCGCATCAGTTTTTCATCGTGTTGTAAGCGTCATCCACCGTCTTGCAGATGGTCATCACCTTGTTCAACTTCATCAGGGTAAAGACCTTCTGCAGTTCAGGGTCAAGATTGGTCAGCGCCAACTGCCCCTTCTTGCGCTTCACGGCGTTCTCGATGCCGATGAGCACGTTGAGCATGGTGGAGGAGAGATATTCCACTTTTTCGAAACTGATGATGAGACGTATGTTGGGCGCGGCGTCGATGACTTCAGCCACTTTTTCGCCCAGCGCTTCGATGCGGGCGGTGTCGATGAGACGGCGGTCGAGAAACTCGACGATTGTGACCGCGCCGCGCTGGCGAACCGACATGTCTGCCGAGGGCCGTTCCACCGCCATGATGTCACTCCGCATTGTGCAGGATCAGGTGTTGCGTCCAACAAACCGCCGCCTGTCCCGCAGCCCTGCGAGGGTACACTGCCGCGATCGATCCTGTCAAACTTTGCCCGGGTTGAACCAGTACAATTGTTCTGATCTCGTCAATTCACCCGCGAGGAGATTTCCAATGAATTCCGGCCTTCGTACCTTGGGCCTTGGCGTGGCCGCGCTCGGCGTGTCCGTCATGGCGGCGTGGCAAACCATCCGCTCCATCACTGTCCACCCCGTGGAAAAGGGCTCAGCCGTTTCGATCGTCAGCCAATTGAACCTGCAAACCGGGCGGGGGCGTGCGTGGTCGCTGTTGACCAGCACTGCAGGGTTCGAAGCGCTGACCGGCATTCGCTCCGAGGCAGACACCAACGCCACGCTCTTCACCAAGCTCGGCGACTCCATCGGTGCGGAGGTCCTCGGCGAGAAGGGCAGTTTGGTCGTCACCATGTTCGATGCGCGCCGGGAACTGCGGGTCGTCTTCGAGCCGACTAACGCCAACTTCCTGTACGCACGCCGAATCGTTCTGGCCACGGCCGGCGAATCCAGCATCATGCAGCAGTGGGTGCAGTTCACTGACTTCAAGCCAAACGCAGAAGAAGCCGCCAATCAGACCCACGCGGCGATGGAAAAGGGCTTGGCGAATTTTCGATTGCTGGCGGAAAAGTGATTCAGCGGCCGTCCTCGCTGTCGTGCGGGTGAATCCGTGGCACGGACATTCTGACGGTGCGAACCTTGAGCGGCCTGAATGCCCGTTTCAAGTGTGGTGGCTGCCGGTGCCATCGTCCTTGCTGCGCCAGTCAGTTTCTTTATGATGTGCGGCTCGTTTTTTGGCACCAACCTCACTCAGGCAAGGGAAATACCGATCCATGCGACGTGCGAAAATCAGCATCATTGGCGGCGGGAACGTGGGAGCCAGTTGCGCCCTGTGGGCCGCGATCAAGGAACTTGGCGACATCGTCGTGCTGGACATTCCCGAGCAGGAGAACGCCGTCAAAGGCAAAATGCTCGACTTGGCCCAGTGCGCACCGATCGAGCGCTTCGATGCGAAAATCACTGGCACCAGCAATTACGCAGACACCGCGAACTCCGATGTGGTGATCGTGACGGCGGGCATCCCCCGCAAGCCGGGCATGAGCCGCGATGACCTGATCGCCACCAACGTGAAGATCGTCAAGAGCGTTGCGGAGAACGTGGCGAAACATTCACCCAACGCGGTGATGATCGTGGTTTCCAATCCGCTGGATGCGATGGTGTACACCGCGTGGAAGGCGTCGAAGTATCCCACGCACCGGATTCTCGGTCAGGCCGGCGCGCTTGACGTCGCGCGGTTCCGCACCTTCATTGCGATGGAACTGGGTTGTTCAGTCGAAGACATTTCCGCGCTGCTCCTGGGCGGTCATGGCGATGACATGGTTCCCCTGCCGCGCTACACCTCTGTGCACGGCATTCCGCTTTCGCAACTGCTGCCGCAAGACAAGATCACCGCGATGGTGGAACGTGCCAAAGCCGGCGGCGGCGAGATCGTCAAACTCATGGGCACCAGCGCCTATTACGCACCGGCCAGCGGCACGATCCAGATGGCCCAAGCGATCATCAAGGACAAAAAGCGCATCATTCCCTGCGCCGCGTACTGCGACAGACAGTACGGCGTGGGCGGGTACTTCGTCGGCGTGCCATGCGTGCTCGGCGCGGGCGGAATGGAAAAGGTCATCGAAATTCAGATGGATGAGAATGAGCGCAAACTCATGAATGAATCCATCAGCCACGTGAAGGACCTGGTGGCGATCGTCCAGAAGACGTTTCCTGAGTTGGCGTGAGACTCTTTCAATACGGATGAGCCAGCCGCTCAGCGGCCTCATGTGCGCAACTTCACTGCACAGCGGCAGTTGCATAAGAGGATGCGAATGCTGATGTATTCTCGGCCTTGCGGGTGAAGTACCGATGCGTGCAGTGGGAGTTCAAACAATAATGCGTCAAGTGCGGTGCTGATTGCAAACGGCAGGGGCCGCCGCAATAAGGACCGACTGGGCCGCTGAACACAGACCTTCTCCTCCGGGCTCATGGGTTTCGATCCATGGGCCTTTTTCGTTTTTGTCATGCAGATCACAGCAGAATCGCAAGCATCACCAGCACCAGGGCCAGAGCAACCGCCATGCCAAGCATGAGGCGTTTGCCGCCGATGCGCCATTCGTGTGGTGAAAAGGACCGGGGAACGCCGTCGGCGTTCTGAATGTGCATCGTCTGAAGTTCCGCAAGTGTTACGGTCATGCCACACTCCGGGCATGTCACCGTCGTCCCGGCTGGCGCACCTCCAAGGTTGTAGCCGCAGCCCGCGCAGATGCGCATATGCGGCGGCAGATCGCGAATGCTCTGCATCGTCGCGCGAATTGTAGTTTGTGCGTTGATTCACAAACTCAACTTCGTGCATTTCGTCACGAATGCCAAAGTTCGCAGTTTCTTCTTGCCTTGGCCCGCCTCATGCGCAAGGCTTTATATATGAAGTCATGATTCGCGGCTGGTGACGCGGCGCGATGGGTGAGGGGTGTGTCCGCTGCTCGCACGTTGCTGCGTTCTGTTGCACGCAAGGAGATGACAAATGGCAACGCTCATTCGACTGACGCCGGAACGGCAACTCGGCCGCGAAGAGGGTTTTCTTCATTACATCGCACGTGAAGGGCGGGTGGCTCTGCGCTGGGTCATCGGCGCGTGCCTGGTGGCGATCGTCGTGTGCATGGTGACGCTTTGGTTTGTCGCCATTGTCCCCGCGCTGATCCTGCTGGCGGCGTACGTGCTGCTGGCTGTGACCAGCGAGGTCGAGCGGCGCAGCGACACCGAAGCGCATGAAGTTCTGGAGCGGTCCGAAACGGCGATTGCGGCCGATGTGATCGAGAATCACGCCGATGACGATCAACTCCCGCCGGTGGAGGCCCACATTGTCAGGCGTGAAAGCAAGACGGGCATTTACATTGTGATTGCGGTGATGCTGAGCGCGCTGCTGATCGCGTCGATATTGTTCGAGTTCCAGGTCGTCGCCATCGGCGCGCTGGTGGTGTTCGCGTACATGCTGCTCATCGCAGCCCCGCTCTGGCTGGGCTGGTTCAACGATGACATTGAGGATGAACAGGAACGACTGACCGGCGTCGAGGCTGATTCATCTCATTGATTGATTGATCTGCCATCAGGTCAGTTTCGACAAAAGTAGCGTGGCGAAACTCAAGGCGAAGAAGAAGCCGCACATGTCGGTGACAGTGGTGAGGATGGGTCCGGACGCCAGGGCCGGGTCCTTTTTGAGCATCTTCAGAATCAACGGAATGGTTCCGCCGACCGTGACGGCAACAATGGTGTTGAGCATCATCGCCGCGCCGACGACCGCGCCCAGCCAGGCGTTGCCCTTCCAGATGAACGCCACTGTCCCCAGCAGCACGCCCAGCGCGATGCCGTTGATCAGGCCGAGGGAAATCTCTTTCGTCCACACGCGCAGCAATTCACGCGGCCTGATCAGCCCCAGTTCAAGTTCGCGCATGCTGACGGCGGACGCTTGAATGCCCGCGTTGCCGCTCATATCCGAAATGATGGGCAGAAAGACAGCCAGCGCAATCACCTGCGCGAGTGTCTCTTCATAAAAGGCGATGACCGAAGCCGCGAGGATGTTCAGAAGGATGTTCGCGCTGAGCCAGTAAAATCGCCGCCACGTCCGCACCATCGTGGGCATGGTGCGCAGTTCATCGCCGCCGATGATGCCCTGGGTCTTGAGGAAGCTTCGCCCCGCGCGCTCCGCGAGCGCCTGTTCCACATCTGCCCGGCGAACCACGCCAATCAATCGCCCGCCGCGATCAATGACAGGCACGCCCAGGAAACCGTGGCGGCCGAACACATCATTCAACTCATCCAGCGTCGCGTGTGAATCAACCGCCAGCGGCGCGCGAATCATCAAGTCGGAGATCTGCCGGTCCGGCCGCGTCAGCAGCAAATCGCGCAGCGGCAACACGCCCACAAGATCATTGAACGAAGACGTCACATAGACGTACTGGACGTCGTAGCCGGCGTATCGCTCCGCGTTGGTTCGCAGATCATCCAGCACGCGCGCGACCGAGGAATTCTCGTGAAAGGCCAGATGCTCCGTGACCATCAGTCCGCCAGCCTCATCGGGCTTGAACCGCACCAGCGAGCGTGCCTCGGCGGCTTCGGACTCGGGCATTTCATCCAGAATGGATTCGGCGTCGGCATCGCTCAGGCCCGTGAGCAGATCGGCCTGTTCATCGCTGGGCATTTCGGCAAGGATCGCCGCGGCGTCTTCGGGCGAAAGATGCTCGAGCATTTCGCGGGCTTCGACTTCGGGCGTTTCTTCCAGCAAGTCCGCCGCCCGCTTGGCCGGCAGCATCGCCAGCACGCGGGCCTGATCTTCAACGTTCAGGCGCGTGATGGCACGTACCGCTTCCATCGGCGGCAGCGAGGCGACGAATTGTTCCAGCCGAGAAGCATCGCCGGCCCGGGCGATTTCTTCCAGGGCTTCCCACGGCCGAGGATCAGATTCGGTGGCCATGCGAGCATTTGAGCCGGTGTCTGCTCAAAAGTCGAAGCGGATCATTTCGCGGCGTCGCCGGTGTTCAGGGGCAATTTCCCCAGCCGTTGATGATGGCAAGCAGATCGTTGACGTTCACAACACTGTCGCCGCCAGCTGGCGCGACATCGCTGGGGCAGTTGTTCGGATTGCCGCAGGGCCCCCACGCGTTGATGACGGCAAGCAGATCGTTGACGTTCACGACGCCGTCCCCGCCGGCAGGGGCAATGTCCGCAGGGCACACCGGCGCGCTGCAATCTTCCCACCGCGCGATGCGGTTCACGAACGTTCCGCCCGCGTTGTTGAACCCCCCGCACGCGACCAGATTGCTGTTCCAGACAGTCAGCGCCAGAACCGTACTGTCCACGCCGACGGCAGCGCCATCGAACGCGACCCATTCCGTGCCGGTCCAGCGCGCGATGTTGTTGACCGTCTGATTGCCCGCCGTGGTGACGAATCCACCCGCGATGAGAACATCGTTGAACGCCGTCACCGCTGTGTCGTCGAGCGGCGCGATCGCATCGAGCG
>CAMPIL010000029.1 GCA_946886375.1 uncultured Phycisphaerales bacterium | reverse complement strand
AGCCCAATCCCCACCGCCGCGCGTTTCGGCCGGCGATTCTTCGCGAGGACAACCAAGCCGTCGTGCCCGCATGGGCCGGCTCGGGCGATCTGGCCCACACCGCGCCGACGCACGGCCTGATCGAACTGCCGGTGCAGGATCAACTTGTGCCGGCGAGAACAACGCTTCGACTTCTTCCCTGGCCATAAGATGCGTGGATGAAATGCCACGTGCTGCTGTTCGCACAACTGCGCGATGCCGTCGGTTGCGATCGATTGATGATCGAGTTGTTTGACGGCGCGAAAGTATCCGATGCACTGGATGCGCTGGTGGAGCGTCACCCGCAGATCGCCGCGCTTCGTGGTTCGCTCGCCGTGGCGGTGGATGAACAGTACCGTCCGATGTCCGATCCACTGCGCGATGGATGCACCATCGCGCTGATTCCGCCGGTCAGCGGCGGCTAGAGCCGGTCACGGGATTCTGCCCCCGCGAATGCCGCGCATCACGTCCGGCCGAACTGTTTTTCCAGTTCCTTCAATGTCAATCGCAAACTCGTGGGCCGGCCGTGCGGGCAGTTGCTCGATCGTTCAATGGATTCGCGGTACTTGAGCAGCTCGGTCAACTCCTCGGGCGCCAGTTTGTCGCCGGCCTTCACCGCGGCTTTGCACGCCATCATGTCCAAGGTTTCATGCAATGCGGCCTCGGGATCGTGGTTGACGCCGCGCGCCGCCGCCTTCTCAAATAGTTCCGCCATGAACGACACCGGCTCGACGCCGCGCTCGAACAGCAACGAAGTAAACGAATGCACGGCAATGGCATCGGGGCCGATCGGCTCGGCCTCAATTCCGATGCGCAGCAGCAGAGGGCGCAAGTCATCCACCAGCGCGATCTGCGAACGATCCAGCCGCACGGTGGCGGGCAGCAGCAGCCGCTGCGATTCCAGGTTTCCCGCCGCGATGCGTGCCTTGAGTTTTTCAAACATCACGCGCTCATGGAGCGCATGCTGATCGATGATGAGCATGCCGTGCTCATCCTGCGTCACGATGTAACTCGAGTGAATCTGCAGGACCTCTGCCACCGGGCGCACCGTAGGCAGCGACTGCGGTTCTGATGGCATCGGCGGGTGGACGATTTCCTCGCGCAGCAACTCCGGCGATTCGCTGGCGAGCGCCTGCTTCACTTCGCTGTACACGAAACCCTTCTGCACTGGGTTTAGTCGCCGGAAATACTCGACGAACTCGCGCGCATGCGAGCCGGAATCGGAAGACGGCGCCGTCAACGCCGTCGGCGAGTCCGCGCTCGATTGTGAAAGACCCGCGCCGAACGTCGGCGACCATGAGCGCGCTTGGTCGAAACTCACCGCAGGTGTCAGGTCTGCCCTGCGAAGAGCCGCGCGGATCGCCGACATCACCGCGCCGTGCACCACAGCCTGGTTGCGAAAGCGAACCTCCGCCTTGGCAGGATGCACGTTCACATCCACCTGCGAAGGCTCCATCGACAGAAACAGCACGATCATGGGCGAGCGCGTGGGATCGATCAGGCCGCGATAAGCCTCCTTGATCGCGTGATTGATCGAACGATCGTTGATGGCCCGGCCGTTGAGGAAGATGCGCTGGTGCCGCGATGTGCCGCGTGCAATCGCCGGTTTGCCCGCCATGCCCCAGATGAAAAGGCCGTGATCATCGCTGGTCAATTCAAGCAATTCCGGCGCAAGTTCCTCCCCCAGCACCGCCAGCACGCGCTGACGCGATTGATCGTGCGGCGGCAGTTCGAGTTTGACTCGGCCGTCGATGCGGAGCGAAAAGGCAATGGCCGGGTGCGCCAGCGCAAGATTCTCGATCACATCAACGACGCGGCCGGCCTCGGTCTGTTCGCTCTTGAGAAACTTCCGCCGCGCAGGCGTGTTGAAAAACAAGTTTCGCACGGTGATCGTCGTGCCGACCGATCCACCCGCCGGCTTGGGCGGCTTCACGATGTCGCCTTCCACTTCAATCACGCCGGCACTGGGTTGCTCAGCGGTGCGGGACACAATCGACATGCGGCTGACCGAGGCGATCGAAGCCAGAGCCTCGCCGCGGAAGCCCATCGTGGCAATGGCGTCCAGATCCTCGGCGGCGGAGATTTTGCTCGTGGCGTGCGGCGCGATCGCCAAGGGAAGTTCATCAAACGCGATGCCGCAGCCGTCATCGCTGATGCGGATCAGTTCGCGCCCGCCCTGCTCCACGGCAATATCAATCCGCTTCGCCCCGGCATCAATCGAGTTCTCCACAACCTCCTTCACCACGCTCGCCGGCCGCTCAATCACCTCGCCGGCGGCGATCTGGTTCACGAGCAATGGAGGCAGGCGACGGATAGGCATGGATGCAGTGGTCAGTGGCGGGTTTTACTTGCTGGAATCACCGATGGCGGAGCTGACCACCGGGTGCGGATTGCTGACTGCTGGGCGTGGCTCGCCGTTGCTCGGCCATTGACCGTTCACGACCGACGACTCGCCCTTCATCACGATCGGCATCGGCCTGCCCCGGCCGAACGCGCGACCGGTCACCTTGAGAATCACAGGAGCCTGATCGCGCTTGTATTGCGCTCGATCGATCATCTGAAGAGTTCGACGCACGAGTTCCGCATTCAGCCCCGTTTCTTCAACGATGGTCTGCAGCGACTGCTCGCGCTCGATCGCACGCTCCACAATCTGGTCGAGTTCTTCATAGGGCGGAAGCGTGTCCTGGTCGGTCTGGTTCGGCCGCAACTCCGCTGAGGGCGGTTTGAGGATCGAGTTCTCCGGAATCGGCGGCCTGGCAAACCCACAGGCGGCGAAGTTGGCGTTGATCCAGCGTGCCAGCGCATAGATTCGCGTCTTGGTCAGGTCGCCCAGCACCGCCACGGCTCCGCACATGTCGCCATACAGCGTGCTGTAGCCGGTGGCGATTTCGGATTTGTTGCTGGTGCTGAGGACGAGCGCTCCGGACGCGTTGGACAGCGCCATGAGGATCACGCCGCGCAATCGGGCCTGGATGTTTTCATCGACCACGCCGGCGCATTGCTCGGCCAGCGAGCCTTGCAGGGTCTGACGCATGGCGCTGTGCACGGCCTTGATCGGGACTTCTTCGCAGCCCGCAAGGCCAAGCCTGCCGGCAAGGTCCAGCGAATCGAAAACCGAGCCAGGCGAGGAATGGATCGACGGCATCATTACGCCAGTGACGTTTTGTGGTCCAAGCGCGGCGGCGGCGATGACCGCCACCAGCGCGGAGTCAATGCCGCCTGAAAGTCCTATCAGCGCGTTGGCGTGATTGGTCTTCCAGCAGTAATCGCGCACGCCCAACGTCAGGGCGTGGAAGATTTCACGCTGCGGGTCGCTCCAAACCGCAACGTGCTGCGACACGCTCGCCTCATCCACAGCCGCATCGAGATCAATGGTCCGCACTGCGCGATCAAATCCGGGCAAAACTGCACGAACTTCGCCGCCGGAACCCACCATCACCGATCGACCATCGAACACCAGATCATCGTTCGCACCGACTTGATTCACCGCGATCAGCGGAACGTGATCGTCGGCAGCGATTTCGGACATCTGCTGAATGTGCCGCTTCCACTTGCCAACCACGAATGGGCTGGCGTTGAGGCTGATGATGAGATCGCAGTTCTGGGCGACGCATTCAGCCACGGGCTCGACCGGATACTGGCGAGGGGCGGAAACGTCCTTGGCCCGCCAGAGGTCTTCGCAGATCAGCACGCCCACGCGGCGGTTGAGAATGGGGAGCACCAAGGAGCGCCCACCGGGCTCGAAGTAGCGGTCTTCATCGAACACGTCGTAGCCCGGCAGCAGTTGTTTGTCGCAGATTGCAAGCACCCGGCCGTCGTGGCAGATCGAAGCGCTGTTGCGAAACGGCCGGACGCCGCCGGGCCCGCGACGGGGATGGCCGACGATGACGTGCATGTCGCCTGCGTGCGCTGCGATTTTCTGCACCGCGTCTTCGCATGCCTGCACCACGCCTTCGCGCTGCAGCAAATCACGGGGCGGGTATCCGATCAGGAACAACTCGCTGGTCACCAGAACGTCAGCGCGGTCCCGCCGCGCCGCTTTGATGGCCTCCAAAAGCATCGCGGTGTTGCCTGCGATGTCCCCGACAACCGGATTGAGTTGCGCCAGCGCGATCCGCATGAGCTGGATTGTAGTGTGGTCCTCGGGATTTCACCGTATGGACGAAACCCGGCTGCCCGGCGCGCCAGTCGCGCAAAGCAACCACCCGCTTCATCCCTGAAGCGGGTGGTTGGTGTGGATGCCGAATGGGCTTAGGCCTGAGGCCGGTTCAATACACCATCGCGTGGGCCGCTTCGACTGCGTCAATGACCTGACGCACGCTGAAGGGCTTGCGCAACGCGCTGTCGAAACCCTGGTGCTTGAGTTGCGCCGCCTGGCCGTCGGTCAGTTTGCCGCTCATGCCGATGATCTTGGTGACCTGCAGGTCATCGCTGCCCTGAAGGACCTTGACGATGTTGCGGCCGTCGCCGTCGGTCAGGTGAATGTCCAGCAGCACGACGTGGGGACGAAATCGCTCGCATTCGACGCCCGCGGCAAACGCGCTGGAGGCGACGCGAACTTCGTAGTTGGTCTGCTCGCTAAGGATGTTGCGGAGCGTGTTGGTCACTTCCTCATCGCTGTCCACCACGAGCACGCGCGTCCCGCCGCTCATCAGGCCGTCCATCGGGATGCCGTGGTTCTTCATGAACTTGCGCAAGTTGGAAACAGGGATGCGGCGGTCCTTGGAGCCGGGAATCCGGTAGCCGCGCAACTGGCCCGAATCGAACCACTTGCTTACCGTGCGCGATGCAACGTTGCAGATCTTGGCGACCTCTCCGGTGGTCAAGACATCTTTCTCAAACAGGTTCATGCAAATCCTCCATCGCAGACAGTGCGATCGCGCCAATCGGCGCCGTTGTGTCATTCATCCCTGGTGAGTGAATCGACACAAACAGAGCGCGAGTTGACCGGTGTGCTGCGAAAAGGGCAGGCCGATGAACAACGTTCGTCTTCAGGTTTTGCGGTGGGCGTGCCGCGTGGTCCGCTTGATCTTCACGATCAATCGGCCACGCATGGAATATACATTATCGGAGCAGAAATTCAACGACCGCGCAGGGCTGACTCAACGTCCGCCAGCAAGCCGCGGACGTCTTCCAGCGTGGTGTCAAAACTGCACATTAAACGCGAAAGTTTCAGCGCCGGATCGCCAAACGGGTAGTACCCGTGGCCTTTGGCTTGCAGGGCCTTGTCCACGGCAGGCGGCAGGGAAACAAACACGCCATTGGCCTGCGTCGGAAAGTAGGGCTGAATCCCGAGTTTCGTCAGGCCGCGAGCCAGTTCACCGGCCATGGCGTTGGCGTCATGAGCGTGCCGCAGCCAACTGCCATCGCACAGCGTCGCCGCGAATGGCGCGCTCACAAAACGATGTTTGCTGAGCAGGTGCCCGGTGCTCTTGCGGTGAAACGGAAAGGTGCGCGTGGCCCTTTCGAACACCGCCCCATCGCCCTGCGGGAAGAACACAACCGCCTCGCCGAAGGCAAGCCCGTTCTTGGTTCCGCCGAAGGAAAGCGCATCCACCCCCGCGCGGCTCGTCAGATCGCGCGGGTCGCAGTTCAGCGCAGCCACCGCGTTGGCGAAACGTGCGCCATCCACGTGCACGCGAAAACCGGCCTCGTGCCCCAAGTCGCACAGCGCGGAAACTTCTTCCGGTGTGTACACCGTGGCGTATTCAGTGGTGTTGGAGATCGAAAAGACGCCCGGCTGAGGCTGATGCACATCGCCTCGCCAATGCGTCGCGGCCTTCTTGAAATCCTCGACGGTGATCTTGGGTGAAGTCGAATGAATCGCCGTCATTCGGCAATGGGTGAGCCGTTCTGGCGCGGTGGATTCATCATCGTTGCAGTGACTGTGCGCATGACAGAGCACCTGTTCCCAGGGTTGCGTGAGCGATGCGATCGCCAGCGTGTTGGCCGCGGTGCCGCTGGCCACAAAGAAGACGCTGATGTCCCGACCGAAGATTGACCGGAAGGCCTCTTCAGCGCGCTTGGTGTACGCATCGTCGCCGTAGCCTGTGTAGTGCGACTCATCGTTGGCCTCGACGATCGCCTTGATCGCCTCGGGCGAGAGGCCCGCGTTGTTGTCGCTGCGGAAGGTGCGCATGGATGGATTAGAAAGTCCCTCCGCCCAAAAGTCCAAACGCTCAGCGTTTGCGTGCGGCGGCGGTCCTGCCTTCGGCGTCGTTGTCGCGCAAGGCGAGCCGGCAGAACATCTCCACCCCCGTCGCGATGGAATTGTCGTTGAAATCGAAATCCGGCTGGTGAAGGTCGGGCACGGACTTCTTGCCCGGCGGAATCAGCCCAAGCACGAAAAAGCAACTGGGCACCTGCTCGCAGTAGAACGCAAAATCCTCGCCGCCCATGACCGGCTGAGGCAGGTCCACCACGCACTTCTCCCCCACCGTGCACCGCGCGATGCGATTGAATATCTCAACTGCCTCGGCATCATTGCGCGTGACGGGATAACCCAGGCGGTATTCAAATCGCGCTTCGCAGCCGAGCGCCTTGGCGATGCCGCTGGCAATTTCATCAATCCGCCGCTGCGCCAGTTGCTGGACCTGCGGTGTCAGGCTGCGCACCGTGCCGCTGATCGTCGCCTGCGATGGAATCACGTTGTACGCGCTGCCGGCATTGAGCATGGTGATCGCCAGCACCACGGAATCCAGCGGATCGACATTGCGCGAGGCGATGGACTGCAGTGCGTTCACTATCGCGGCGGCTGCGACGATCGGGTCGCGGCTGACATGCGGAAACGCAGCATGCGAACCAATGCCTTTCACCACGATGTCAAAACGATCCGACGCCGCAAGCAGCGGCCCGACGCGCGTGCCCACCACTCCCTGCGGCAGGCGGGGCCAACCGTGCAGACCGAACATGTTCTCAACCGGCGGGCCGACGATCGAACCGTCCAGGCAGCCTTCCTGCACCATCTTCTGTCCGCCCGCGCCGCCTTCCTCGGCAGGCTGGAAAACAAATGAAACCGGACGCGGCAGCCCGCCATTCTGCTTCGCAAGCCGCGCCAGCACGCGGGCTGCGCCGATGAGAATCGTGGTATGTCCATCGTGTCCGCACGCGTGCATCCTGTTGGGAATGCTCGATGCATACGGCAGGCCGGTTTCCTCCATGATGGGAAGCGCATCCATGTCGGCACGCAGGCCGATGGCACACGCCTGCGACTTGCGGCCCGCGCCCTGTGATTTCGCAGTCGGAATGTGCGCCATCACGCCCGTGCCGCCGGCGAGACCTGCCTTGAATTCGACTTTGGCCTTGGTCAGTTCGCGCTGAACCACCTGACTGGTGCGATGCTCTTCGTACCCGATTTCCGGGTGAGCATGAAGATCGTGCCGAATGGCGAAGAGGTCCGGCAACTCCGCAGCGATCATCGCCCGCAGCGATTGCGACGAAAGGCCCGATTCAGTCTGCGTCATGGTGGACATGCCGCAATGGTAGCGGCTCTTTTCGCATGGATCAGCAGAAAAACATCATTTCAAGGCGGGCAGTCCGCGATCGACCCGACCCTGATTGACCAGCGAAAACGCATGCCGTTCGTGCCGGATCAGTTTCGCCAGTTGCGACATGGTGATTCCGAGCAGGCCAGCCGCGCCGGCGACATCGAACTTGCGGGCCCAGATCACGTCCATCGCCTCGGCCAGCAGCGCGGGATAATCCTTATGGTTTGGATTGACCGACATTTTCTCGCCCTGGCGCCGTTGCTGCCAGAGTTCGGTGGGCTTGTGCCGCTGCGGATGAACGACGGTGCGCACGTTCGCCGCCATCTTCAGGCGCAAACGCTTGATGGCCATGATGCGATTTTCAAACTGCTTGCGGCGTTCGGAGGCGGACGCTTCAGTGCCCGTCGGAAGATGCCTGATGTGCACCGCCGTCTCCACCTTGTTGCGATGCTGTCCGCCCGGGCCCGAGGTGCGGCCGAAGCCGATCTCGCACTGTTTGAGCAAGTCTTCTTCGGGAATGGCGGCGGGATGCGTGTACATGGGAATGATTCTTGAGTTCTGGCCGAGCAGCGTACACGCGAAGAGATCAACGGTGGCGCATCGACAACTGAAACATCAACTTCAAACGTGAAGCATAGATGTTCACGTGCAGACTTCGCTTCGCGGGAATGCGGCCAGCGACCAGTCATCGAATTGGCCTGCTTCCAGGCGCGCGGCTGCGGCGCCGGCGATCATCGCCGCATTGTCCAGGCAGTATTTCAGGGCAGGCATACGCAAATCGAGATGGTGCGTGCCGGCAAACTCCGTCAACTCCTGCCGCAGACGGCTGTTGGCGCTGACGCCGCCGCCAATCAGCAGAGTTTTGCAGTGGGTGTTCTGCTCCATCGCACGCGTGAGTGTGCGCATCAGCGCATAAACGGCCGAGCGCTGGAAAGTCGCTGCCAGGTCCGACTTCTCCTGCATCGAAAGATGCGACGCATCGCGGTTCAATCGCGCGCGTTCGCCACGCCCGACCGGCAGGCCGCACACTTCGTACAGCAACGCAGTCTTCAATCCGCTGAACGAAAAATCCAGGCTCGTCTTGTCGAGCAGCGTGACGGGAAAATCATGGGCCGAATCGTCGCCCGTCTGCGCCAAGCGATCGACCAGCGGCCCGCCGGGGTATCCCAGTTGCAGAATGTTCGCGGCCTTGTCGTACGCCTCGCCCACTGCATCGTCAATGGTCTTGCCCAGAGGCGTGACGTCGAGCGGATGATTCACGAGGAAAAGACTCGTGTGCCCGCCGGACACCACCAGCCCCAAAGCAGGAAACTGCACGGGCGGGGAGTCGAGCAATCCCGCGTGCAGGTGCGCCAGCACGTGATCGACGCCGATGACCGGCTTGCCGATCGACCACGCGAGCGCTTTCGCCGCGCTCACGCCGACCAGCAGCGAACCGATCAAGCCGGGCCGATGCCCGACTGCCACGGCGTCCAATTCTGTCAGTCTTGCGCCCGCATCGCGCATCGCCTCGCGAACGACGGGCTGAATGCGCTCCAAATGCGCGCGGCTGGCGATCTCCGGCACCACGCCCGCGTAGCGCTCATGAAGGTCATGTTGTGTGGCGATCACGTTGGACAGCACGCGCGTGCCGTCCCGCACCACTGCCGCCGCAGTCTCATCGCAACTGGTTTCAATTCCAAGGATCAACACAACAACGCTCCACCCACTCTCCAGTGCGCATGCGCAACCAGCCGCATCATCACGGGTTGGCCTGCACCGGCGTCAACTTCACCGTATCCAGCGCCAATTCGACATCGCCGCCTTCAATCCGGTACGACCCGACGAGATTGCCCTGCTTGTCTCGGATAGTGAGCGTGCCCTGCGTGAGATCGATATCCGGCGGAAGCAGCGGCGGCTTGCCCGCCTCGGCCGCGAGTCCATGGAGTTCATCCACGCGCACCTCGATCTTGCTGAGTTGCTCCAGCAGACGCCGGCGCGTTTCGGTCAGGCGAACGATTTCCTGATCAAACGCAACAACGGAACTGTCTGCCTCGCCCACGCGCGGCCACTCGCCCTTGGTCACGCGCGCACGCAGCGCATCCACCGCCTTGGCAAGTTGATCGTCCTTGAGATTCTCGCGAATCCACGAACCGTCCACGCAATGCGGCACGGCGTTGTTCGCGGCACGGATGATTTCAAACTCGCGCCGGGCCTGCAGCATCGCGATGTAATCATCATCGGAAACCGGAAGCACCATGCCCGGGTCAGGATCCACGCCCCACACTTCGCTGTCGCTGGAGCGATTGAGATTGCGGCCGCTGGGCAGGTAGTAATGCGCGGTGGTGAATTTCAGCGTGCCACGGTTGTAATCAAGGTCGCGAACTTCCTGCACCGACCCCTTGCCGAAGGTTCGCGTGCCCATGACCACGGCTCGATGGTTTTCCTGCAGCGCGCCGGAGACGATTTCACTGGCCGAGGCCGACTGGCCGTTAACCAGTACAAGCATGGGGAAGTCCGGCAGCGTGCCGGCGCTTTGCGCCGAGTACACCAGCGGCTCGCCGTGGCCCTCGCGCGGCCGAATTGAAACGATCGTGCCGCCGTCCAGGAACAGGTCGGACATCTGCACCGCCGCGGGCAGTCCCCCGCCCGGGTTGTCGCGCAGGTCCAGCACCAGCCCGTTGAGGCCGTTGGCCTGGACCTGCTGAAGCGCGGCTTCCAGTTCCTGCACGGTGCTGTCGTTGAACTGCGTCACGCGGATGTACGCCAATCCGAGCGAGACGTCGATGCAGTAACTCCACTGCTCACCCTCGCGATGGATGCCCTTGACAGTGCGCGTGGTGATCTGGTTGCGCACGATGGTGATGCTCTGTTCCTGCCCGTTGAGGTGGCGCACCTTGATCGACACCGGCGTGCCTGGCTGGCCCATCAACCGCTTGATGCATTCGGCCACGGGCATTTTGAGCGTCGATTCGCCTTCGATCTCCAGCACCACGTCGCCCGCCATCACACCCGCCTCAAGCGCAGGCGAGCCGTCCATCGGCGAAATGATCGTGAGGTAATCGTCCACAATGTTCACCTCGCAGCCGATGCCGACGTAGGAACCGCGCAACTCCTTGTTGAACTCGGCCAGGTCGGCCGGCGGGATGTACACCGTGTGCGGATCGTCCAGCGTCTCGATCATCGCGTCGATCATGGCGGTGCGCATCGTCTCGTCGTCGAGTTTCTTCTCGTCAACGAACCCACTCAGCAGGATGTGCCGCACGTCGATCAAGGGATCGAAAAAGTTGTAGTCGCCGGCACGATCGGCGATGGCCAGCGGCAACTGCACCAGCAGCATGGCCGACAGCACCAGCAAGAGCGACGGGGCAAGCGCTTTCTTCAATCGCACGGGAAGACTCCTTGGTCTGGACTGCGGGTCGCGCGAAATCATAGCGGGCGGCCGACTGCGGCGATTCATGCGTCGGCCGCCGGTGCTTCGCGGCTATCATGGTAGTCTGAATGGCGCAGATTCAGCGTGAAGAACTTCAGGTGGCCTCGGAGCGGGCGGTGCTCGTGGGTGTTGCGCTGCGCGGCGGGTACGTGGATGAAGCCGATCCGCTCAGCGAACTGCGCGCCCTGGCGCAGACCGCCGGCGCGGACGTTGTCGGCGAACTGGTTCAGAAGCGCGGCAAGCCGGTGGGACGAACCTACCTGGGCAAGGGAAAGGTGCAGGAACTCGCCGAACTCGTGCGCATGACCAATGCCACGCTGGTCATCTTCGACAACGACCTGACCCCGGCCCAGGTGCGCAACCTTGAGCAGGAAACCTCGCGCAAGATCGTCGATCGAAGCGAACTCATCCTTGACATTTTCGCCAATCGCGCCGCTACTCATGCCGCCAAACTCCAGGTTGAAATCGCCCAATTGGAATACACCTATCCCCGTCTTCGCGCGATGTGGGATCACCTTGGCCAGGTGACCGGCGGCGCGCCGGTGGGCATCGGCACGCGCGGGCCCGGCGAGCAGCAACTTGAAATCGACCGCAGACTGGTGCAGAACCGTCTGACGATCCTCAAGCGCGAACTCGAGGAAATCCAGGATCGCAAGACGCGCGAAGTCGCCAATCGAAACCAAAGTCACTTCACCGTCGGCCTGGTTGGGTACACCAACGCAGGCAAATCGACGCTGTTCAATCGCCTGACCGCCGGGGGCGCGTTTGCTCATGGCAAACTGTTCGCCACGCTTTCCACGCGAACCGAGAAATGGGATCTGGGCGGGGGCAACCTCGGGATGCTGTCGGACACCGTCGGGTTCATCCGCGACCTGCCGCACCATCTGGTCGCGTCGTTCCGCTCGACGTTGGAAGAAATCATCGCGTCGCATCTGATCATCACGGTGCTTGACGTCTCTGATCCGCATGCTCACATGCAGTTGGACACGGTCAGCCGCACGCTGGATGAAATCGGCGCGACGACGCAGCCGCGCATTCTCGTGTTGAACAAGATCGATCAACTGGCCAATTCCGCCGACGTGCTGGTCTGGCTGAATCGCCGGCCCGACGCCATCCCCATCAGCGCCTCGACGGGCGAGGGCCTTGATGAACTTCGCGCCGCGGTAAAGGGGCATTTCCTGGGCGCGGTGCGGGAGGTGAACCTGGCGATGCACATGGGCGATGCGCGGGCCATCAACTTCATTGAGCAGCGGGCGACCGTGCTCGATCGCCAGTACATCGACAGCACCGCGATCCTGCGCGTGCGCATCGGGCGGCGGCAGGTCGATCAACTCCTGGCCCAGGGCGGCCGGTTCACGATCGACGGCATGAAGCCGCACGAAGCGCTGGAGGCGCACTGGGGCAACGGCAAGCCGCCGGTCCCGGTTCGGGTCCCGCCGCACGAACGCCACGTGGGATGATCCCTTGACCCGCGCTTCCGACACGCTGCACCTGTTTGCGGATGAACTGAATCCAACAGCGGTGAAGTCGATCTTGCGCTGGCGCGAGCATCCTGAACTCGGCCGCTTGGTCACCAAACTGCTCTCGCACACCAGCCGCAAGGCGTTTCTGGATTCCTACGCCGAGGCGATGACCGCGCTGCAATTGCTACGCGGCGGCTGCGATCTGCGGATGGAAGTCCCCACGCCTCAGGGCAAGCGCTGCGATTTTGAAATCCGCTGCGGGAAAGTGCGGTTCTACCTCAACGTCAAGCGGCTGGAGAGCCACTCATCGGAACAGGAGGAACCTTCGGCTCGGACGGTGGCGTCGCCGCTGCGCGCGCTGGAGCGCATCCGCCGCCCGTACATCGTGCAGGTGCACTGGACCAATGGAGCATCGGTCCCGCAGATGCGGATGCTGGCGGAGCAGGCCGCGGAATTCATTCGTCAGGCCCGCGTGGGCGATGAAATGACGGCGCGCGATGACGCAGGCCGCCGACTGGGCGCGGTGCGCATCATCGCGCCGTGGGAAGGCGATCACGTGAGCGTCATGATCGGCCTGCGCAGCGCGTTCACCGATCAGACTCCTCGATTCCGCAGGTTGATGCAGCGTGCCTACCAGCAGTTCATGCCTCGCGCCTTCAATGTGATCCTGGTCTGCAGCGATCACGTGGATGACGTGGCGGATTTCGAATCCGCGCTGCTCGGCTCGCACATCGAGCGCTGGGACGCCTTTCCGCCACGCGGCAAGCGCGTCGCCCACGGGCGCGATGTCGATGGCTTCTGGTCGGACAAGCGGTACGCGGAATCGCAGGTCGCCGGTTGGTTCCATTTCAACCCCAGGAAGAAGTTCATGCGCAGCAGGTTCTGGATGCGCGATGAGCAGGCGATCGACCCGGAGGTGACATCGCTATTGAAAGACCTCTTCGGCGCGAAGAATCAGTAGAATGAAGTTTTTCCGCGGGCCGCTGCCGGCCCGCTGATCCCCTTTTCCGAACATCAATTGCATTCCAATGACCGACCCACGCATCACCAAACTCGCTGAACTGCTCATCAATCACTCCACGCGTCTGAAGAAGAGCGAACACGTCCTGATCGAGGCGTTCGACATTCCCGAGGAAATGGTCATCGCTCTGGTGAAGGCGGCACGCAAGGCCGGCGGCCACCCGCACGTCGCGCAGCGAAGCAACCGCGTCATCCGCGCGCTCGACTTTGACGCCGCGGACGAAAATCTCTCCGTCTGGGCCGATTACGACACCTATCGCATGGCGAAGATGCAGGCCTACATTGGCGTGCGCGGCTCGGAGAACGTCAGTGAGATGGCGGGCATTCCCGACGCACAGATGAAAAAGAAGGCGCGCCTGTACGCCAAGCCCGTCCATTTTGAACGCCGCATCAACCACACCAAGTGGTGCGTGCTGCGCTGGCCGACGCCCAGCATGGCCCAACTGGCGCAGATGAGCACGGAGGATTTCGAGAACTTCTATTTCGACGTCTGCACGCTGGATTATGCGAACATGGATCGCCAGGCCAGGCCGCTGGCCGACCGCATGCGCCGCGCCGACCGAGTCCACATCATGGGGCCGGGCGACACCGACCTGAAGTTCTCCATCAAGAACATTCCCATCATCCCCTGCTGCGGCGACAAGAACATTCCCGACGGCGAGGTCTTCACCGCGCCGGTGCGCGATTCTGTCAACGGCGTCATCCACTACAACACGCCAACCATCTACAACGGCCTGAGTTTCTCCAACGTGCGGCTGGCGTTCCGCAACGGCAAGATCGTCGAGGCCAGCGCCGATGAAAACAGCGACCAACTCAATTCCATCTTCGACACCGACGACGGCGCGCGGCACGTCGGCGAATTCGCCATCGGCTTCAATCCGTACATCCTCGAACCGATGAAAGACATTCTCTTCGATGAAAAAGTCGCCGGTTCGCTGCACTTCACCCCCGGCCGGGCGTATGAGGAAGCCGACAACGGCAACCGATCGGAGATTCACTGGGACCTGGTGCTCATTCAGCGGCCGGATTACGGCGGAGGCACGATCGCGTTCGATGATGAAGTGATCCGCCGCGACGGCATGTTCAGGCCCGCGGAACTCAAGGGCCTGAATCCGGAATCCCTGAAGACGCGGTGACCAGAAAAAACGCCCAGGGATTGCAATCCCTGGGCTTCGATGATCCGTCAGAGAATCGCGCAGCAGCAATCACTTTGCGCGGGTATACGAGATTTCCATCATCTTGTAGACCTTGCCGTCTGGTCCGGGGCCGTACATATCGCCAACGAAATGATCGTTGTCGATCCACTTCTCTGTCGACCGGCCGGCAACGTACTTGCCGGACATGACATCCGGACCCATTGAGTTGTACGTGAAGGTCTTGGTTGCGGCGTCATAGGTGCCTTCGGCATCCATGAAGCCCGTGCCCATGTTGTCGATCCACACCCACGCGAATTTCTTCTTGAGGTTGTCGTAGCCTTCCCACGCCTGGCCGTGGAACGGCATGCCGCCAAAGTCACCCTCCGTCGTATTGAGCAGGTACCGGCCGTCCATGATCCACTTGTATTCGGCCTTCGCGTCGGAAACCGTGGGCTCCGGCTGGTTCGGGTCCATCCACATTTTCACGACGGCGGTCCACTTGCCGACCTTCGGCTCCAGCAGTTTGTGGTGCTCGCCGGGCGTCATGAATTCTTCCCACTTCTGCATCATCGCGGCTTGCTCGGGCGACATCTCCGGCGGCTGGCCCTTGTCCTGCTGCGAAACGACCTGCGAGGTGATTGCGGCGGTGCAGATGGCGATCGCCGCGCCGTAAAACAGACTCCGTGCCTTCATGATTCTTGCTCCTTGTGGTTTGTGGGTTTCCTGGCACGCGATCTGCGTACCTTGGACTGTGGATGCACACCATAACGTCGCCCGAACAAACACGCAAGGCGAAGTCGTGAGATCTCCGTTTGAGATTCACTCGCATCCCGAGAAGAAAAAGCCTGCCTCGAAACGATCGGGGCAGGCTGGAAGTAAGAGAATGGCCTTATTCAGTGCGGAATCTCGGCAGGATTCTGCGACGCGGATTTTCCCGCTCCGCCAACATCACTGCCGGTCATCTTCAACACGCGACGCGAGCGCTAGGGTGAATTCCGCAGCACGAATTTACCACTGGCTGCGGGCACATGCCAAGGAATTTCACAAAAACTCTTTTCAGCGCGGCGCCTCCTCCGCTCACGCCGATCCGCTGCCAGACTTTGTCGTGTGAATTTGGGGGACCTGCGCGAGTCCGATGCGCCGGATATGCCACGTGGACAAGCAAGGCGAACCGCGCTGGGCGCCGGCGCCAATCGCCGGGCCGCGCCAAAGCGCACAGGTGCGAGCCGTGAAAGATTCGTCACGCGAAATCAGCGCAACCGGGCACGGGCCATCGCACGCCATGCCGATACGTACTCCGCAACCGGAGGCACGGAGGCATACAGATGGAAGTTCGATTGGGGCAGGTCTTGATCGAGAGCGGCGTGTTGAGCGTCGAACAGTCCGAGCAGATCCTCGATGAGCAGGATCGCACCGGCGAGCCGTTCGGATTGCTCTGCGAACGTCTCTTTGGCATTGATCCCGAGACTGTTGAGCGAGCCTGGGCTCTGCAATACGCAGGCATGGCACGAACAATCGATCCGTTGGGCGAGCCGACGGATCCCTTGGCCATGGAACTCGTGACCCGACGTCAGGCGTGGCAGTTTCGCGTTCTGCCCTTGCGCTTCGACGGCCGCGAACTGATGATTGCAACGACCAAGCGGCATCTTCGCCGCGCTTTGCGGTTCGCCACAGGCGTGCTTGGCGTGCCGGCGTTCATCGTGCTTGCCTCGTCAACCGGCTTGGGAGAGGCGCTGTGTCGCTACTACCCCCTGCCGGGCATGTCACCCACGTCGGTCGACGACGATTATCTGGACAGCCTGCTCTCGCGCTGAGCCGGCTCCCGCCACCAATGCATCAAACACAAACGCCGCCCGATCAGGGCGGCGTTTTGCATGCAGTGGCAAGTCCCGGACTTGAAC
>CAMPIL010000028.1 GCA_946886375.1 uncultured Phycisphaerales bacterium | reverse complement strand
GAGCGCGTTGAGCGTCAGCGGGTACTGCTGCGGCGTGGTCTGGGCCTTTTCCACCAGTACGCCAAGCACGCGGCACTCGTTGGGGGTCAGCGTGAGCATGCGGCCAGTGTAGCGGCACGATGCACAGCGCGGCGAACACCCCATCATGCGGCGCGCTCCGGGTGACCGACTTCACACCACCATTTCAGCGATTCTTCAAGTTTCGTCGATAAGACCAGTTCCGATTGCCAGAGGAGTGGGTTGAACCCGCAAGTGAATCAATGACTACGCTGACCGCGCCGCCGAATACGTTGCAAGCATCACTGATTGAAGCGCTGGGCGCGGCCCAGCCCGAGCGCGCGTTGGAGCAGGCGTTCCATCAGCTCAGCCGCGGCGGCGATCTCCCGCTGCTCCTTGCGATGGTGAAAGCGTTGGTGCGCGCGGGGATGGCGGGGCTGGCCGTGCGTCTACTGCACGCGGGGGGCGGCCTGCTTGCCGCCGAGCCACAGATCGCCGCGCTGGCGAACCAGTTGGCCGCGTTGCCCAGCGGCGAACTTTCGCATTCGCTCTTGCAGAATCGGCTGGAAGCCAATCTCGCTGCGTTGCTCAAGCATTCGAGTCAACTGCGCAGATGGGAATCCGAACTCGGGCAAATTGATCCTGACATGCGCGTGTTCGCAAGCGTATCAGGAAATGCGCAGGTGATTCGCGCCGCGGCGGATCGCAAAGTCGAATTCGTGTTTGCGTTTGCGGACCACAAGGCCCAGGCCGAGGCGGTCGCGCTGCCGGACGTTACGCTGGAGACTTCGTTTGCGCTCGTTGGCGTGCCTTCGCCGGCCCTGTTGCAGCGTCTGCTCAACATGCGGGCGGCCGGCGGATACGATCCGCCCATCGATATCATTGAACCTGATCTGCGCGTGCTGAGCGTGTGGTTGTCGCTGATTGACGATTCAAGCGTCTTCGACAGCGTGCGCATCGCGTTCCACACCGGTGCGGATGCGGCGTCGGAGTACCGCCAGTCGATTCTGAATCACGCATGGCGAATGCCCGCGAAACACTGGATTGTGAATCACAGGCCGCGCTGGCAGCCACCGGCGATGGACAGGAAGTTCACCGAATCGCTGGCGCAGGCTGTTGGCGAGCGCAATCGGGCGGCGCTCGCGAGAGTCAATGACCTCTATGCGCAGAAAACAATTGCGCATTGGCAAAACCGCTTTGAGTCGGCGGGGCGCGGCGAACCGCCGCTGCGAGTGGTCGGGTTCACCACGCGATACTCCACGGTGATCCAATACTCGATGCGCGATCTCGCGGCGGCATTTCGGCGCAACGGCTGCGAGTTTGCGATCATCAAGCAGCCCAATGAATTTACCGCCTCGGTGAATACCACAGCCGCGCTGCTTGAACATCAGCCTGATCTTGTCGTCGTCATCAATCACCTGCGATCGGAACTGCAGGGCGCGGCGCCCGCCAACATTCCCTACGTTTGCTGGGTGCAGGATTACATGCAGCCGATGTGGACGCGCAGCGCCGGGCAATCGGTGCGTGAACTGGACCTGGTGGTGGGCCACGGGCGCGATGTGATGGTGTCGTTGTACGGCTATCCGGCCGAGCAGTTTCTGCCCACAACCAATTTGACCTCGCCGGATGTGTTTTCGGCGGAGCCCATCGCGTCCCGGGAATTGGAGCCCTATCGCTGCGATGTGTCATACGCGGCGCACGGCTCGGAGACGTCCGAGCAACTGGCCCAATCGATCAGCCGCAACGACGCAGCTCTGGGCAGGTGCATGCAGGCGCTTGTGCGATTGACGCGCGAGCACTTGGCGAAACGCGAATGCATCACCACGCAGGACCTGGTCAACCTGGTGCTTGCGGCCGAGCAGGCGGGCGGCTTCGAGCGGTTGACGCCTGACCTGCGGCGGTCGGCTCTTGTCCCCATGACGCAACAGTTGATCGACCGCGTGCTTCGTCATCAGACTTTGGAATGGGCCGCACGCTGGGCCACATCGCGCAGCAGAACGCTGCGCATCTACGGGCGCGGATGGGAGCGGCATCCGACGCTGCATCGCTTTGCGTGCGGCGAATTGGAGCACGGCGAACCCTTGCGGCGGCTGTACCAGGCCTCGCGCATCAACCTCCAGATCAACGCCTACGGATCGCTGCATCAGCGGTTGCTGGATGGACTTGCCTCGGGCGGCTTCATGTTGAGCCGATACGTGCCTGCGGATTTTGTGCGCGAGCCGCACCTGGCCGTGCAGCGGTACATCAACGATCGACAGGTGCCTGATCTTGCGGTGCTCATGCGCTGCGCGCAGCAGGACCGCGAATTGCAGGCTGCGATCGGTCGCATTGAAGAACTGACCGGCACGCGCATCGCGCCGCAGAGAGATTCCCGCCGCGCTGCGGATGTTGTTGCGCACGTGGCGTGCGCGAGCATGGCAGCGGAGGAATTCTCCGATGAGGGTTTGTTCCGCGTGCTGAAGCGTCTTCATTCCATCCCGCACCGCACCGCGGGCGACATCAGCGGTTTTCATTCCGCAACCTTCCGCAGCGAAGCACAAATGCACCAGATGCTTGACAGGTTTGTGGATGATGCCGAAGCCCGCCGCGCACTGGCCCAGCCGATGCGCGAATGCGTGCTGGAACACGACACCTACGACTCGCTCGTGCGGCGAATTCTCACTTCGTTCGCGTTTCTGAAGAATCCGAAATGATGAATGCGAACACGCACCTGCATCGGAGCGAATCATGCGCTGGCTTCTGGTAAGTGCGCAACATCATCCGACGCACGGCGGAATCGGAACGTACGTTTCGCATGCTGTGGGTGCAGCGGTTCGCGCCGGATGGAGCGTGGAACTGATCACGCGTCCCGGACCGAATTCGCCCAGGGGCGCGCGAATCCATGAGGTCACGACCATCGACATGGCCGAAGAATTTGCGGACCGGATCGATGCCCTGCGCCGGTTGGAGCGCGTGCGACCCTACGGTTATGCCTTGTGGTCGCTGGCGGTGGCGAAGCGCCTGATGACGCTCGGGACGGATTTCGATGCGATCGAATTCGTCGATTGCCAGGCCGAAGGATTTGTTTCACTGGCCAGCCGCCGCGTGCGCGAACGGTTTCGCGCGGCGGGCGTGCCCATGATCGTTCACGCTCACACGCCAATGTTCATGGAAGAGCAGGTCAATGGCGCGGACGCGACGCGGTTCGGCCGAACGATCTATCACGATTGGGAGCAGCAGGCGATCGCGACCGCCGACGGATTGATCACTGCAAGCGACCTGCTCCGTCAGCGGCTGCCGCGCGCGAAAGCCTCTGCCGTGCTTGCGTACCCGATCGCCGCGCCTGCAAAGACCGTGGCGATGCAGGAGCGGTCACGATGCGAGTCGATCGTGTTGGTGGGTTCGGTCCAGCCGCGCAAGGGCGTTGACACGTGGGCCCGCAGTCTCAACCTCGTGTTCCGAACGAGGGCAAATGCGAATGCGATGCTGATCGGCGGTGACACGCCGACCGCGCCTGGCGGCACGAGCATGGCTGCGCACGTCCGATCGTTGATCGAACCGCAATTTCGAGATCGCTTCACATGGAGTGGATCGCTGTCGCATGAGCGTGTTCAGGCTCAGATTGCCGGCGCGACGCTGGCCGTCGTTCCGAGTATGTTCGACAACTCGCCTTTCGTCGTTTCGGAATCGCTCGCCTGCGGCACGCCTGTGGTGGTTTCGGATCAGGTCGGGTGGATCGAGCACGTTCCGGACCTTCCTCGATTTTCCGCAGGCGATGCGCGTGCGCTTGCCGATGCGCAACTGATGATGCTGGCGGATGGGGAAGCGGCACGAAAGATTGCCGAGAAATGCCGCAAGCAATTGTTTGATGCGTGCAATCCGGATCGACATCTCGCGAAGCGTCAGGCGTTTGTCCAGAGCATCAAATCGAATTGGAACACGATGCCGGTCGAATTGCCCGGTCACGACGCCATGGACGCCATGGAAGCGTTCATCGCAGACGTGGAGGACGCGGAGCAATCGTTGATGCAGTGTTCAAGGGCAGGATCGTAAATGCACCAAACAGCCGTCCCGCGCGGGGCGATTTCAGCGGCGCGGCGGGTCATCGCGGCCTCGTAGGTGTCGGTTGAAACCAGCAGAACATCCGGCTGCACGTGCGCGAGTTGACCGGGCGCGATGATGGGAGTTTCGCCGATTGGCGCGCAGCGGGGCGCGGCATCGTCGCACACGCCAACGATTTCCGCGTGGCGGCCGATCGCGATTCGCATCACATCAATGCACCGCCGCGTGTGTTTGCCTGCGCCAAAGACAACGATTCGGCTGCCGCGCGGCAGCGTGCGCACTCTCTGCCGCAGCCTTCGGAACGGGGCCATGCATTGCGCCATCCAGCGCGCATGCAATCGCGACAGGACCGCCGTCCGGCCGAGGTGATGCCACGCCATCCGGCGAATCGGCGCGCTCAGGAAGCATCGGCACAAGTAGCCGAAACCCGCAAGACGGATGCCTGTTGCCTCGCGCCAGGTTCGTCGCGGATCGTAGATTGCCGATCGCAACATGCGCGAGAACAGCCGCAACGCGCAAATCAGTTCGCCTATCGAGCGGTACAGATCCACGCGATGGCTGACGCCGCCGCGCCGAAAGAGGAACATTGGCTCATGCGTGACGGCCATTCCGTGGCCGCTGATGAACTTCGAGAGAAACACGATATCCAGCCAGAGCAGCAGCGGACCTTGGCGCGCGGCGGCATCGCGGAACACATTCAGGGCATCGGCCAGCGCGGCAGTGCGAAAGACGCCGTAAATCGGCGTGGCGGGAGCGCGATGAAGATACATCCGCAATCGCTCCGCGCCGGTCATGCCTGTCGTCGTGCGCAGCGTGTGCAATTCCGGCTGCGTTTCGCGGTACGTGCCGTCGGGATCGATGATTCGCGTGCCGCAGCAGGCCAGGGCGGCGTCGGGATTCGCATCCAGCAGTGCGATCAACGTCTCAAGAAATGCCGGCTCGCGCAAATCATCGTGGGCGGCCCAGCAGAACAGGGGAGTGTTCGCGGCTTCGGCGGCTTTGATGAAGTTTCCCAGTGCGCCGATGTTCTGCGGATTGCGCACCACGCTGACGCGGCGGTCCCGCTGCGCAAACGACGATGCAATCTCAAACGTGCGATCCGTCGAGGCGTTGTCGAACACGAGCAACTGAAAATTGCTGAACGTCTGATCCAGAAACGACTGAATCGCCTGGGCCAGGTGCGCCTCGCCGTTGTACACCACCATGCCAATGGTGAGCCGCGGCGTTTTCATTTCTGTCGCAAAAGATAGCCCATGGGGTTGTAGGTCATCACGTATTTCTCGCGGCTGCGATCGATGATGAACTCCGGATGCTGCGCAACGAACGCCTTCACCGCGCCCAGCGGGCCGGGGAACGGCGGCAGGCCGGTGAATTCGCAGATGGTGTCTTCCACGATGAAATAGCACCCCGGCGCGATCAGCGGGGCGTACATTTCGAGCAGTTTGGACGTGACGTGTTCCTTGTGATCGGAATCTTCGATCACCATGCCCCGGCGGTTGCCGATGAGTTTCTTGACTTCATCGAGCGTGGTCTGATCGGCTGCGTTGCCGCGCACCCATTTCACGCCTTGGTGCTGCGCGCCGCCGGTGCAGTCGCGGATGTCGATGCTGATGACCGGACAATCTCGCCCCAACGATTGGACCAGGTCGGCCATCCACAGCGCGGCTCCGCCTTCAAACGTGCCGATCTCAATGATCACCTGCGGATTGGTGTCCTCGATGATGTCGCCGAGCACGATCCAGTCGAAGGGCGGCTTGAGCACCTTGCGCCCCTTGTAGCGCGTGTAGTGGCGGTGCATGACGTTGTGAAACAGAATCCACTCGCGCAGCGTCATGCTCATGCAGTCTTCAATGTGCGGGAACATGTCGTAGCGGTTCATGGCGGGTTCTCGTGGTCAAGTGATCGGCAAAGCGGCGGGCTCGCCATGATTCGTCGGCGTTCGCGCGAGAAATTCCTGCCAAGGGACCAGCCTGGCACCGATGCAATCAGCCGGGTGTGCCGCATGGGCCAAAACGTCCAACACGCTGACGAATGGATCAAAATCGCCATGCGGCTGGGGATAGGGGGCCAGGTCGTAATCGAGGTACATCACATCGACGCCGGCGGCCTCGAACGCTTCGTGATCGAAATAGTTTCTCGCGCCGTGGCCGGTGATGTAGCGCGTTGCGCCAGTGGCGCGGCAGAGATCAAGGATTTTCTGCCAGCCCGCCGTGTGCGTGCGGAACTCGCTGCTCAACCGGCATTCGCGATGAATGTCCAGCGCATCGGCAAGACGATCGGCCAGCGCGATATTCAACGCGGCCAGGTGCGACCATGGCCGCTCGTACACGTCATCAACCAGAGGCGAAGATTGCGGCAACTGCTGTGCCAGCGTGCGGCGATGTTTGTGCCGCCAGCCGTCATCAACGATCTGCACATCACAAATCAATTGATTGGATTCGCGATGCACGGGTACGCTGAGCCATTGCCGGCCGTGCGATGTCTTGATCGCGATGCGGGTCTGATAGGTGCGCCCCTGCGGCAGTGGCACATCGTCCAGATGGATGAACACATCGGCCATTTTCATCAACGCGAAATAGCCGCGCCATGGCAGGTAACAGGGTTGCATCACCGCGAGGTTCATGCGTGGAGAACCTTCGCGACCAATTTGGCAGCGCCTTCGTGGCTCTTCTTATCGATCCATTCCACAGCCCACGGCTGAGCGAGGCGCCTTTGCACAACCGTGATGGACTCGTAGGGTTTCCACAGCGCATAACGCTCATGCCAGGGGCGCGGATCATCCGCTTCGCGCCACGTCGGCAGCGTGCCATCGATCAATTTGCAGATGCACTCCAGCACCAGCGCAACCTTGTGCAGGAAGCAGATGTGCTGCGCGTGCGCAAGAGTCGGTCCATCGTTGATGGTGAAAAACCGCTGGCTGATGATCGGGCCGGCGTCGATCGCATCGGTGACGACATGGATCGTCGCGCCCATGCGGGTTTCTTCGCCGCGATTGGCCGCGTCCACTGCGTCGGCGTAGTTGCGCTCCAAGGCGTGCAAGCCCGGGTAGGCAGGCAGAAGCGATGGATGCAGATTCCACACGGGGAGTTCGAGATCGCGCCAAATCTCCGGACCGACTTTGCGGAGCATGAGAAGCAACACCGCATCGGGAGACCACCGCATGAGCGCTTCGGAAGCGCGCGTGGACCATGTGTGCGATTGGGGGGGATCAATGCGCTCGCACGGCACACCGTGCATCTGGGCGACCTTCTCCGCGCCGCACGGCCGATCCGTGATAATGCCTGCGATTTCGTACGGCCAACGTCCGCTCCGTCGCGTCAGACCAAGAGCATCCAGCACGCCGCCGCCGCTTGAGCAGAGCACCGCAAGCCGCATGGGGTTTTCCAGCGTGAACCTGGATGTGGCGCGATCGCGATTCACTGCATCACCGCAACCTTGCCTGCGGGATCGAACGCCGTCACCGCCTCTACGACGCGGTCGCGCACATCCGCAGGCATGTTCGACCACAACGGAAGCGTCACGATTTCGCGGCAGATGCGCTGGGTGACCGGCATGGGCCCGCGCGGCAGATCGCGGCACAAGGTCATCTCATGGCAGGGTAAAAAGTGGATGCCGCTGGCGATATCGCGACGGCGCAAATGCTCGATGAACGCTTCGCGCTTTCCATCCAGCACTCGAACGGTGTAAATGAACGGGCCCACCTCGTCCCACTCCGCATCGCACGTCTTCAGCCAGTCGAGCCCCGCGAATGCATCGTCATACGCGCGGCAGTCGCGGCGGCGGTTGGCGATGAACTCATCCAGCCGGGCCAGTTGCGAGAGACCGATCGCCGCGTTGATGTTGGTCATGTGATCGCGGAAACCGATGCACGTGACATCGTACTCCCACGCGCGGCGGTTCTTGTATCGCTCGGCTGTGTCCTTGTCCACGCCCAAGAGTCGCAGGCGATGCAGCGCGGCAACGTCCTCTTCGCGCCTGCACACCACCGCGCCGCCATCCAGGCTCGTGATGATCTTGACCGGATCAAACGAAAAACAGGCGATGTCGCCGAAGGCCCCGACGCGATGCCCGTTGTGCGAAGAGCCCAGCGCGTGCGTGGCGTCTTCGATCACGCGAAGTTTGCGTTGCGAGGCGATTTCATGGATGGCGTCCAGATCGCCGACGCGACCGGCAAAATGCAGCGGCATGATCGCCTTGGTGCGAGGCGAGATCAGTTCAAGCACGCGCAGCGGATCAAGCGCGAGCGTGCGCTCATCAACATCGCAGAGCACGGGAATCGCGCCGCACCACAAAATTGCCTGCACGTCAGCGATGTAATTGAACGAGGGCAGGATCACCTCGTCGCCCGCGGTGGTTCCGGCAAGCAGCAGCCCCAGATGCAGCGCGGCGGTTCCCGTCATGGTGGCGACAACGTGGCGGTCGGTGGCGAGATAGTTCTGCAGAGCGTTTTCGAACGCCTGCGTCGTCGCGCCCATGCCGATCCAGCCGACGTTGAACGCGTCGGTGACAGCCTTCAGCGTATCGACGCCGAGGTGCGGAACGAAAACTGGTATCGCGGCTTGTTCCATGAGATCAGTCGCAGTGCGGTCACTCGCACTTCAAACGCCAGTCGTAGGGGATGTCGTTCTCAAACGGGTCCATGCGATCGGATCGATTGGCCTTGCGATCATGCGCGTGCGTGCAGCAGTTGGCGACGATGGCGTGCGGTTCGCTCATGCCCTTGAAGCCGTTCCAGATGCCGGGGGGAACCTGCACGAGCGAGTAATCATCCGGGCCGAGAAAAACTTCCATGATGTTGCCGCGAGTGGGGGAGTTCGCTCGATCATCGAACATGGCGAGTTTGATCCGGCCGAAGACGCATGCGTAGTTCAACGTCATCTCGCGATGGCGATGCCAGCCCTTCACCACGCCCTTGTAGATTGTGGAGAAGTAGATTTCGCCAAAGCCAAGGAAGTGCGGATCGTCAGCGCGCAGCATGTGCATGACCGTGCCGCGCTCATCGGGAATGCGGCGAAGGGCAATCACCTTCACGCCGTGAATGGCAGCGTGCGCGCCGGGGCGGTTCTGTGGCGGCGTTTGAGCGACTGTGGTGTGATCGACGACGGACATCGCAATTTTCATTTCCTTGTGCGCTGCACTTCCGCGGTGAAATACCTCAGATTACCCGCACCTCTGGAATCGGCACGATGAACCGTCCGCCTTGATCGAGATAGGCCCGGTTTCGTCGAATGACCTCGTCGGTGATGTTCCAGGGCAGGATGATCGCGGCCTGGGGCTTCTCACTCAGCAGCATGTCTGGCGAAACGATCGCCTGGCCCGTGCCGGGGATGAACTTGCCTTGTTTGTGCGGGCTGACATCGGCCACCCACGGAATGCGGTCGGCGGTCAGGCCAAAGGTGTTCAGCAGGATCACGCCCTTGGCGGCTGCTCCGTAGCCCGCGACGGTGGCAAACTGGCTGATGGCGCGATCAAGTTCGATCTTGAGTTGGCGGACCTGCGCGTCGAGGGTTGCGTAGGTGCGGTCATCGCAAATGCCGGCGTCGCGCTCCTGGTCCATCATCCGCAGCGTGGCTGATTCATCTCCTTCGTGCGCGAGTGTCAGGTGCAACGATCCGCCATGAATTTCCACCACCTCCGCGTCCACGACCTTCAGGCCGTGGCGGTTGAACATCGGCTTCAGCGCGGTGAGGGAGAAATAGCATTGATGTTCGTGATAGATGGTGTCGAATGCGCGCAACTGGAGCATGCGCACAATGTGCGGCGCTTCGATGTGCGCTCGGCCACCGGGCGCGAGCGCCGCCTTGATGCCCGCGGCAATCTCGTTCGGATCGGGCACGTGCGCCAACACGTTGTTGGCGAAGATGACATCGGCCTCGCCCCAGTCAGCGGCAATCCGACTTGCTAGGTCGGCGGTGAAATACTCGCACAGCGTCAGCACGCCCTGACTGTTGGCGAAGTCCACGATGTTGCGCGCGGGATCAACGCCCAGCACGATCGCGCCGCGCTCCATCGCCTGTTTGAGCAGGTATCCATCGTTGGACGCGATCTCCAAAACGCGCTGGCCGGGCTTGACGAACTGCTGCACGAGGTCGGCCGCGTGCTCCACCATCGTCTGCGACTGGCTGGAGAAATACAGGTACTCGCCGAACATCTCTGATGGAGGCGGGGTCTGCGTCAACTGAGCTAATGAGCAGTCGCGGCAGAACACGACCTTGAGCGGATAGCGCGGGCAGGGCTGATCGGGCCGATCGAGCAGGTTGTTGACCAGCGGCATCAATCCAAGATCAATGACGTCGCCGAAGCGCGCGCCGCCGCAAGCGCGGCAGTTCACGCGCTGGCCCTTGCGCGCGCTGGCGTGACGGGAAGCGTCAGGGTTCGCGCCGGCCGGTCGAAGCGCGACAGGTATTCGTGGTACCACTCGGCGGCGGTGCGAAGCGCAGCGGCGAGATCATGCTGGATCGCCCAGCCCAATTCGCGCTTTGCGCGCGTGGAATCAAGGTGCTGCGCGGAAATCTCGCCCGTGGCGGTGTTCGCGATCACCGGCTCCAGGCCTTCGGCCCCACAGGCGGTCTGGATCATGCGCAGCATTTCCAACACGGACAACGGCTGATTGGAACTGAAGTTGAACGCGCGCGGATCATCCGCCTGGCGTGCGGCGTCCAGCCAGTGGCCCAGTGAAAGGTATGCGTTCACCGCATCCTCGACGTACAGGTAATCCCGCACCGCCTTGCCATCCGAGCGAATGATCGGCCGCTCGCCGTTGAGCAGCGAGCGAATCGTGCCGGGAATCAGTCGGCTCCAGTTCAGATCGCCGGGACCGAAAATGTTGCCGCAGCGGGCGATGGCAATGGGCAGGTTGTATGACGCAGCGTACGACTGCGCGATGAGATCAGCGCAACTTTTCGAGACATCGTAAGGGTTGCGTGCGCAAAGCGGAGTGTCTTCGGTATAGGGCAGGGCCTCGCATTCGCCATACGCCTTGTCGCTGGAGGCGATGATGATTCGCTTCACGCGATCGCGATTCATGCGGCAGGCTTCAAGCACGTGGTAGGTGCCGCGGATGTTGGACTCAAACGTGCCCAGCGGATCGCGCTGCCCCACGCCGACGATCGCCTGCGCGCCCAGATGAAACACGGTGTCGACTTCGCGTTCGACCATCGCGGCCTTGACGTGCTCAAAGATTTCCAACCGCCCACTGGCCACGGCGACGCGGTCGATGTCGCCGGAGAACCACAGCGCTGAAGCAGGGTCCTGATCGCGCACAAAGCACACGACGTGCGCGCCGAGTTCAAGTAAGCGGTGCACCAGGCGCGACCCCACCACGCCGGTTGCGCCGGTGACCAGTACGGAAGAAGCCGTCCATGTCGAACCTTCGGTTTGCAAGGCGGTCATCTCCACACCTTCCACGGCGCCTGCGATTGCGCCCAAAGCGTGTTCAGTTTTCGCACATCGCGAAGCGTATCCATCGGGTGCCAAAAACCTTCGTGCCGGTACGCCATCAACTGTCCTTCCTCGGCAAGACGACTCATGGAATGAAACTCAAAACTCGTCGAATCGTCGGCGATGTACTCCATGACCTTCGGCTCGAGCACGAAAAAGCCGCCGTTGATCCAGTCGTTTGGGCCGGGCTGTTTCTCGGCGAAGCGCACGACGCGATCACCATCCAGCAGCGGCACACCGAACATGGAAGGATTGCGGACGGCGGTGAAGGTGGCCAGTTTGCGGTGCTTTTTGTGGAAGCGCAGCAAGGCGGTCAGGTCCACGCTGGCGACGCCGTCGCCATAGGTCATCATGAAGGTTGCATTGCCCACGTGCCTGGCCAGCCGCCGCAGCCGCCCGCCGGTCATGGTCTGCTCGCCGGTGTCGATGATGGCGATTCGCCACGGCTCGATGTTGCCGTCGATCCGCTGCACCTTGTCGTTGGCGAAATCGAAAACCAGGTCCGACATCTGCTCGCGGTATTCCAGGAAGAACCGCTTGATGGCTTCGGATTGGTCCCCGCCGGCGATGAGAAAATCGTTGAAGCAGAAGAGGCTGACTATCTTTAGGAGGTGCCAGAGGATTGGTCGCCCGCCGACCTGCACCATGGGCTTGGGCAGTTCATCGGTTTGCTCGGCCAATCGAGTGCCGAAGCCACCCGCAAGGATAACCACCTTGCACGGTGCGGATTGGCCTGCATTTCGCTTGCCGGCGCGGGCGGGCATTCGACCTCCATGTCGAATCGAGAACGCGCAGTTTCTGCGCGGCTGATGAATCGGTCGTGCAAAACATCGGTCAGGTGCGGCCAAGTTGCACACAATTCAGGATTTGAAAACGCAGCCCAGCGCGTGCCGTGATGGTTCCCGCATGGCAGCGATGGCGGGTGAGATGAAATTTTCCAGCTGCGATGAAGCGACGCCGCAATTGTTCATCACCGAAGCCGAAAGCAGCACGGGTTGCGCGGCCGATAAAGACTGCCGTGACCCGACCCGTCAAAATCGTCAGCGTGCACGATGCCCAAAGCCATGTGCGAGCCGCGCAGAACCACGGCGAAATCGTGGTCGTGTGTCACGGCTGCTTCGACATCGTTCATCCCGGTCACGTGCGCCACCTGCAGCAGGCGGCCAAACTCGGCGATCGTTTGCTGGTCACGATCACCGGCGATGCGATGATCGAAAAGGGAACCGGCCGGCCGCTGATTCCCCAGGAACTTCGCGCGGAGAATCTCGCCGCGCTGGATTGCGTGTCGTGGGTGGCGATCAACCCTCAGCCGACCGCGGCTGAACTGCTCGAAATCATCCAGCCCGACGTCTACGTCAAGGGACGCGAGTACGAACACAACCGCGATCCGCGCTTTCAACTGGAGAAGAAAATCGTCGAACGGCACGGCGGGCGCGTGGTGTTCACCTCGGGCGATGTCGTGTTCAGCTCCACTGTGCTGATCAACGCCCTGGAGGAAGCGGCCAGCCCGTTTCAATCGACGCTGCGACATCTGATCGCGCAGAACAACATCACGCCTGAGCGCATGGATCCATTGATCGCGGCCTTTCAAGGCAAGCGCGTGCTGGTAATTGGCGAGACGATCAAGGACACGTACGTGATGTGCGACCGGCCGGCGGTGGCGGGGGAAAGTCCCATCATGACGCTGCGGCCGCTGGAGTATCGTAGTTTTGACGGCGGGACGGCGATCATCGCGCGGCATCTGGCGGCGATGGGCGCGAAACCCGCGCTGCTCACCGGACTGCCTCGAACGACTGACGCGGCTGCGCTGTGTAAGCGGCTTGAGGCCGACGGCATTCAGCCGAACTGGGTTGATGTTGACGCGGCGATGGTTGAGAAGCAGCGGTTTCTTGTGGGCACATCCAAGGTGATGAAACTTGATCTGGGCGGGCCACTCACCCTGGATGCGGCACATCAGGAGGAGTTCGTCTCGCGCGCGGCTGCGCTCGCAGTGAATTGTGACGCCGTCGTCATCGCTGATTTCGGCCAGGGCCTGTTCACATCGGCCATGCTCAACGCGTTGTGCAAAACGGTGCGCCCGCTGGTGCCGCTGATGACCGGCGATGTGAGCGGCAGACGTTCCAATCTGCTGGCGATGCGCGCGATGAACCTGATCTGCCCGAGCGAATCGGAAATGCGCGATGCGCTGCACGAATATGATGAGGGACTGTCCAGCGTCGCATGGCGCATGTTCGATGGCACGCAGTCGGCATCGGCCATCGTCACGCTGGGCGCGGAAGGGTTGATCGCGTTCGATCGCATTCCGGGCTCGGACCTCAACCGGGAAGACTGGCAGACGCGCCTGACCGCGCAGCACGTGCCAGCGCTTGCGCCTTATGCGGTCGATCAACTGGGTTGCGGCGATGCGCTGCTTGCGGCGGCGACGTTGACGCTCGCGGCGGGCGGTTCGCTGGTCACCGCGGCCGTGCTGGGCAGCGTTGCGGCGGCGAGCCAGGCGCAGCGGCTGGGCAATGCCGTGATCGGCGCGCCGGAATTGCGTCGCGGCATCCGCCGATTCTGCGCATCGCAACTGACCTACATGGCCGAACCCCCTTCGCTCGCCACGACCCCAACGCCCATCGAGCCTTCTCCGCGTCATGCTCACGTACCTCTTGCCCACGCGTGACCGGCCGGCGCGTCTGGCCGCCACGCTTCGCGCCATCGGCTCGCTTTCTGCTGCGGCCCATGCGGCGATCGGGGGCGCGGAGGTGATCATTGTCGATAACGCGTCCGACCCGCCCGTCAACGTCGAAGTCTCGCTTGCAAATGGAATGCCGGTGCGCGTGATTCGACGCGATTCCAATGAAGGCGCGGCGGCGCGCAACATTGGCGCGCAGGCGGCACGGGGCGAGTGGATTGTCATGTTGGACGACGACTCCTATCCGCTGGATGCGCAGCACATCGCACTGCTGCTGGAAGCGGATGAGGATGTCGCCGCGATGGGAGCGAATATCGCGCTGCTCGACGGAAAACGCGAAGCCGGCGGACTGCCTGAGGTGTTTGTCGGTTGCGGCGTCGCGCTGCGGCGGCAAGCGTTTCTCGATGCCGGCGGGTACGACCCCTCTTTCGACTATTACGTCGAGGAATACGACCTTTGCGCCAAGTTGATTCTCAATGGCTGGCGCATCGTCCACGACCTGCGATTTCGCGTGCGGCATGAAAAGATTTCCGTTGGGCGCGACATGAATCGCATTCTCTGGCGCTTGGTGCGCAACAACGGCTGGGTGGCGCAGCGGTATGCGCCGGCGGCGTGGCGCCAGGCGGAGTTGGAGGAGATCGTGTCGCGCTACGGCCGCATCGCAATGAAGGAGAACGCCGCCGAGGGGTATTCCTGCGGCATGAGTGAACTGCTTCAGACACTCGATCGCCAGCCTCAACGTGAAATGAGCATCGAGCAGTTTGATCGATTCACCGGCTTGACGAGCGCACGGTCGGTCTGTGAGCGGCTGAGTCGTGAAGGATCGTTGGGCAATTCCATTCGTGTCGCAATTGTCGATGAAGGCAAGAATTGCTGGGCGGTGAGGCAGGCGCTGGTTGAATGTGGCGCAAGGCTGGTGAAGGAACCGGATCGCCCGGACGTGCGGTTCATCGGCACGCTTTCGCCGGGTCCGATGCTGGACGCGTTCCAGAGAAGGATGTCGCTGGGCGAAAACGTGATGATGCCCGCCAATCTGCACGGTCATGGGGCAGAATTCGCCGGCGCAGCCTGCGCATGACCTTGTTCGGCGTGCAGGGCGAGCGAAGAATCACATCATGGCAGACCCGCGCGCCGATGAAATCGCCCGCGAGGCGGCAAGGTTGATCCAGATCGGTCGGACCACTGACATCGATATCGCAGTGCGCACGGCCGCCGATGCGTTGGGTTACTCAGGCGTGCCGCTGCCGGGGCATGGGCGCGTTCGCAAGCACGCGCAGGCCATGTCCATGCAGGCTATGGGCGAAGCGGCGTACCTGGATCGGCAGGTCGAAGTGTGGAACATCGCCGAGCAGGTGATGACGATGCTTGAGCACGCGCTTCCGGATTCGAGTTGCGCGCTGGTTGGTCGCGCTGCCCAAGGCCACATTGATGCGGGAATGATCGCGCACATCCGCATCTACACAGCGCATACCGACGCAGAGATCGCGCGTGTGCTGGTTGAATTTGGCTACAAGGAGCCAACTTTTCAGACGCTGGAGTGTCTGCGCGGCCGCGTCCAGCAGGTTCGGTTCATCGAAAACGGCTGCGAAATCGTGATCACGCGCTGCATGCCGCAATGGCGCAGCGACCTGCACCTGCACTTGGTGACCGGCAGGCCCCTCGAAGCGCTCACGCTGGACGCGCTGCGGCGAAGGATCGCAGAGCGGGCGCGGTAGTGCTTGCGGTTCAGCCTTCTTGCGCAGGGGCAAGTTTCACTTGGCGGGCTTCATCAGCAGCGTGTAGTGCGCGAACAAATCGGTTTCGAGGTTCATGGGGTGTTCCCCTTGATCCCAACCGAGCGCGTGCGCCATGGCGCGTGCGGCGGCGTCATCGTTGGCATCGTACTGCACGACTTTGAATCCGGTCTGCTCGAGCAACTCCCGGTCAAACGGGCAGCGGCCGTCGGCCCAGGGAATGTATTTTTCGCCGGGCCCTGCAGGCTTTGGGCTGAGGTTGTAGATCAATGCCGCTCCGCCGGGCTTGAGCAGGTCAAACAACGTCTGCACGAATTCCTTGTCGTTCAGCCCAAGATCAACGAGCATTCGTTTGTCGACGTTCTCCTCGGGCGGGGGATGAATGTAGCCGCGCTTGAGCGTGTTCTTTGAGAAGATGAGGTCAAATCCATTTCCGACAACCGCGTTCACTTTTTCCTCGGAGAATCGACCGTTGACGAGTTTGACAGAACCCTCAACGCCGGGCCTGCCTTGGACAATGCCTTGATCGGACGGATCGCTGTAGAGCGCGGTGAGGAACGGGTCGACATCAAGGCCGATGGCGTGCCCGCCGCAGGACGCCATCATGCGCAGATGACCGATCGTGCCGTAGCCGATATCGAGAATGCGCTTGCCGGTCAGTGATTTGAGGTCATTCTGGCCGAGGATTTCCAGCGGCCGGGCATACGCCAGGGGCGAGCCATACTTCGTGTTGTAGTACACCGACTCATCGGCGGTGCGCGTCTGCACCTGATCGCGTTTTTCTTCGGGCAGGGCGGCGACTTCCGCTGAGGACAGCCACTGCCCGGTTGCCTTGTCCCGGTGCAACTCGCGCGGCTGGATGGATGGCAGATTCGCCACCGCATCCAGGAACTCTCGAGACACGTCGGTTTTGACCAGTGATTGC